>SUST01000033.1 GCA_015063285.1 Thermoplasmata archaeon | reverse complement strand
AGCCGGGCATGCAGTTCTGTCCCCAGTGCGGGAAGGTCGTCAGCGGTTCTGCTGCCGACCAGGAGATTCAAGAGCAGTCGAAGGAGTTCATGGCCGTCCTTTTGGAATCCAAGAGGATCTGGCTGATGTTCTTCCTGGCGGTCTATGCGATACCTGCGCTCATCGCCGCGATCTTCACACTGATCGATGCATCCAACATCGCAGCCTCGGTATGGGCCAGCGACGAGTTCCAGAAATGGCTCACCAACCACGGATTCAACTACACCCAGGCCGACATCCAGAATTACATCACCTATGCGGGTGCGATGGCCCTCGTCAGCGCTCTCAGCGCCGGCGTCAGTCTGTTCTGCGTCTACATGAGGAAATACTGGATCGTGGCCGTTGCGGCATGTATCCTGGCAGCAGTGCTCTGCTTCTGGTCTGTCTTCGGTATCATCATCGGATTCATAGTCGCATGGATGATCATCGGTGCAAGGGATCTTTTCGTGGATCAGCCTAAGGCAGCAGAAGAGTGAAATCGATTCGATAAAACGATTTAAGAAGGGCCGGGAGACCGGCCCTTGAGTGTTTTTTTTCAGAGTTCGATGAGTTCGTAATCGCGGGAACCGATTCCCAGTTCCTCAGCGGCCTCAACGGTGTGGAATCCGTTCTTGCTGTTGACCCTCTCAAGGAAATGGTCCCTGCCGGGATCGTCCGAGTTCTTCACAAGGTCCAGACAGGCCTGGTCGATGGCAACGGGATCCAATGAAGCGAGTATCCCGATGTCCTTCATGCAGGGGGCCTCTGGACTGACCACGCAGTCGCAGTCCACTGAGAGGTTCTTCATCACGTTGATGAAGGCGATGTTCTTCCCGAAGTGCCTGACCACGGACGATGCGGCATCGGCCATAGCCTCGGGGAATCCCTTCTCGTCACCGTGGACATCCCAACATCCGATTATGTCCGTGGACCTTCCGCAGGAGTGGATGTATGCCTTTCCGGCACTGGATGCGCATCCTATCGAGAGCTGTTTCAGTGCTCCGCCGTACCCTCCCATCGGGTGTCCTTTGAAATGTGCCAGCACCAGCATAGAATCATAGTTGTCGATGTGCTTTCCCACAAGGTTCTTCTTTATCTGCTTCCCATCGGGGATGAACAGTTCCTTGTCGGGCCCCTCTGAATCCATGAGGTCCACTTCGAACAGTTGGCTCCATCCGTGGGATGCGAGCAGTTTGAGATGGGATTCCGTGTGATCGCGTACGCCTCCGAACCTGTCGCCGTATGCCGTGTTGCATTCGACGATGGTACCGTTCATCCTGTCGACCATCGGTTTCCAGAATTCCGGTCTCAGGAAGTTCGTGTTCCCTTCCTCGCCTGAATGGATCTTCACAGCGACTTTCCCCTCGAGGTCTATGCCGAGTGCCTCGTACATATCGATCACCATCTCGGGGGAGATCTCCTTGCTGAAATAGACTTTGGACTTCATGCGTTCACCATTGCTTAAAATGACCATTTTTTTGGGATGTTAAAAAGATTTGTAACGTTTTTTCAAAGTGCTTATCATTGCAGTATATCCTGCTCTCAGACAGTGGGTTTTACATCCAAGCTACTGCATACGGTATGATATGGAAGATGATGTCGCTGTGATAGTCTGCGGGGGCGCAGCAAAGAATGCCTTCGGCATCATCAATTCAGAGGACAGGAATCCTTGGGACCTGTACGACATTTCTGAGAAGGAGTTCGGACATCATTTCGATGTGCTCTCCAATTCATTTTCTACTATCCCTATCGATGATAATGAGAAGATCATGGAGGCGCTTGATGACAAGCGCATCTGTCTGACCTTCACGATTCTCGGAGGAGAGCTGGGAACGGATGTGGTTAAGGATGTCATCAAATGCGCCAGGGAGAAGGGCTGCAAGGTCGTTTCCGTATTCGGAATACCTATGGATTTCGAGAAGGAACGCCGCGAGAGGGCCTTCAGCAACCTCCACAGCGTCGTGGCATTATCGGACTGCACCCTGGTAGCCGATATGCAGAAGTCCTTCGAGGTCAATCTCGAATACAACAAGGACAAGCAGTGGACAACGTTCCTAAGGAACAGCGACAGCATCATGAGGAATTCCATAAAGGCAATCGTGGATTTCATGCAGGGTCCCTTCTTCTCAGTCTTCGTGGAGAATCTGTATTCCTTCGTCCCGTCCTATGACGTGCTGCCCGTGAATGCGGTGATCAGGTCCTGGGATCAGATGATGTTCGACAATGGTCGCGCGACGGATAAATCCGTGATAATGCTGGGATCCAATGTGAAATCCGCGGAGATAGAGGACATAAGGAGCAGGGTTGCGATAATGTGCGGAACATTGCCTGAAATCGTCATCCGCGAGGATTCGGACGATTCCAAGGTCATGATCTTCAGGGCCGTCAGGTCATTCTGACTTGTCCTTCTTCCAGGACTTCCCGTATTTCAGGTATTTTGCGGCATCTCCGAACACGCCCATGAGCGTGTTGTACTCATACTTCGTAGGTATGGCACGGCCCATCATCCTCCTGAACATGATGGTGGTGTAGGGGCGCCTCTCCTTGGGATAATCGATACCGTCCAGAAGGTCACCGAAGTATGAGAACATCATCTCCTTCTCCCTCTTGTCGGCGGGCTCCGGCCTCCTTGGTTCGGTGTGCATGGCCATGAAGAACTCGTATAGGACGGTGTGAGTGGCGTGCGACAGGTTTAGGATGGGGTATTCCTCGCTGGCGGGGATGGTTATCAGGACATCGCAGTAGTTCAGCTCCTCCTGGAGAAGTCCGATGTCCTCCCTTCC
>SUST01000032.1 GCA_015063285.1 Thermoplasmata archaeon | reverse complement strand
ACCAGGATTATTGCTATGGTTCCGAAGGCCAGTGCCAGCGCAGGCATGATAGCGAGCGGGATGTAGACATCGGTACCGATGGTCACGAACGGTGCGATGATCATCTTAGCGACCATCACGTGCAGCAGATAGAGGTATAGGATGTTGAATCCCATGAGGCTGAAAAGGTTGGAAATTCCCGGTATCCTCATGAACAGGGATGCGATGTACAATTGGACCATTCCGCACGAGACGGACGTTATCGCAAGGGTCACCACGTTGAAGGGCCCATAGGTACCGATCTTTCCCTGGACGATATCCGTCTCTGCGGGAAGGAAGATAAGGCATAGCGCAGCGCAGACTATCGATGCGACCAACCCTATCCAGAATACCTTCGTCCTGTATCCGTTCTCCAGGACGTCGGCCACTTTGTACTTGGCCAGAAGGGCACCGACCAACAGCAAGGCGGCGACCATCGGGGCGTATTGTGCGAAGAAAGGCAGTTGTATCTTCACGAAACCGACGTAGAATGAGCTTATCAGAAGCAGCACGAAAGCGGTGGCGATCGTTACGCGCCAATCCTTCAGGACACGGTCGGCTATGGCGTAGAATATCAAGTATCCTAAGGATAGGATGATGAGATAGTATATCATCACACATGCGTCGTAAGGTGCGAGGATGGTGCAGGCATCAGCGTATTCGTCCGAACCGATCTCGAGGCCCACCCCTTTGCTGATTATGACTCTGAGGATCAGCAGGAACGGATTATAGGATGCGTCATATCCGAGAGCGACCATGTAGACGAACAGTATCAAAGTCATTACTGTCGTCCCCGCCACAGCGATCAAGAACAATGGGATGACACGCTTCTTCACATTCTCCAGATAGGTCCTTCCAGGCTTGTAGAAGTATCCGGAGATCACCATGAACATGAGCAGACCCGAGAACATGAACTGGACCAGAGCCGACGGGTTACCGCCTTTGCCTGTTGTTCCGTTCTGAAGGAGGACCAGGTGGGTTACGATAACGCCCAATATGGCCAGTCCTTTATAGACATCCAGGATCTTCAACCGATTCGTTTCTGTAGAGGAAGCCTCAGCACCCATGGAGGATATATCTGCACTGAGTTTTAAAAAAACAAGGGTGATGTTACTGCCCTTAATGTCGAAAGACGATCGCTTGTATCATCTCATGCTCGGATTCGTCTTTCTCACCAGTCTCCAGAACCCGTATGACAGCGCATACCCCAATGCGAACAATCCTATCATCCACAGTATTGTCTCATAGACCGGTTGCGAGTGTATCCTCATGAATGAGTATGGGGCGGCATCTACCTCAGTGATTTTAAAGTAGGATGTAAAAACTGCCTTCTCAGCGGTCTGTTTTCGTTTTATACACGGGCGTTAATAAAGGTACATGAGGGGCAGGACAGCATCGGTTAGCACACATCTTCTGTTGGCAGCCATGCTCATCGCCCTCTTTGCGTTCCTGTTCTCGATCCCCTCATCCGACGCGGAGGAACCCGTGAGGGACAGCGGATCCGGTCCCTGCGGCGATGACATGCATGGGCGTTCAATCTCAACGGTACCCTGTCGATCTACGGTTCCGGAGATTCTTGGGATTATTCCGAGATGGATAACCCTCTTCTTCCTTATGCAGATAAGATAGAAATCATCAAGATAGATTTCGGTGTCAGATCCGTCGACCCACAGTTCCTGGCCCCTTGCAAGAATGTGAGGTATGTTGATGTCGGGAGGGACATGGTGGGATTCAGTTTTGAATCCGATGAGCTGGAGGAGGTCACGCTCAAGAAAAGGATAGACGAGGAGTCGGGTTATCTGGAGTATTTCTCGGTCGGATTCGGATATGCCCATGTGACGATCTATGAGGAGGACCTCAGGATTCTGGGCGAGAAGGAATCCGCAATATCCTTCAAGCAGATCAGAGGTACGGATGTCCCGGTGGAACTGAGGACCGTGGTGGGGGCGGACACCCTCTACGAGTTCAAGGCAGGGGATCTGGCCGAATTCGAGAACGACGCTCTGATCTCCATTTACAATGACAGCGCCCTGCATTTCAAGGTGATGCACTTGCAGCCCGATTATCAGATGGCCGAGGGGCTGTACCATAACTATAACATCACGTTCACATGCGATGAGCCCGGATATCTCCTTGTGCAGATGCAGAAGAAGACCTTCATCCCGTACCCGGAAGCAGTAGGGGCGATACTGGTCCTGTTCTTCACAGCATGTGCATACGTTTACTACCGCAAGGTCCTGAGGGGGCTGGAATCGTGACTACCGACGGCCTGTCCATGCTCAGGATCAATCTGGAGAACCGCAACAGATGGGACACGATCATCAACGGACCTATGTGCCTCGCTCTCTTGATTGGGCCGATCTTCTTCGCATTCTACGACTGGGGAGGGGATGGTCAATACTACATCACCGGATTCGAGGAATATGCAGGTCCCCTTGTTGCCAGCGCCGTCGAGGCATTTATGATAGTTATCCTGCTATTCACGATGTACAACAGGTTCGTAACCCATTCGCGCAGGGACAGGATGTGGAGGGAGGCGTTGATCCGCCATACGGAATCCGAGGGTCTGAATACAGATGCGTTGGCGGAGTATCATAGGGCGATAACCGAGAGCGACCAGTTCAGTATGGTAAGGCCTCTGATCGCCATAATATTGATCACAGCGGCGAGTTCGATCCTCGCCATCATCTTCTTCCCGATGGACATCATGGGCAGGGTACTGATCTGGATCCCGGTGGCGCTCGGACTCCTGTTCGCACTCCCAACCTGCATAAGGTATCCTGTGAAGCATGAGAATGACCAGATAAGGTTCACGGAGATACTGGCGGAGACCTTCCGTCCGACGGGAGTGGAGATCACTCCTATGCCGAGGGTGGTGAAAGTTTCCAAGACGTGGATCCATGTCGTGCTGCTGGTCGTAACATCGGGCGTCTATGCGATCATATGGTTGGTGATCATGGTCAGGGAGATGAACCGCCATCTGAGGTATCAGCATGCGTACGAGGACCATCTGCTTCAGTTCCTGGAAGGCGACAGGGAAGCGTTCCAGGGCGCGCTGGATGAGGAAGGGAAGGTGATCAGGAAGAGATACATGCCGAAGATAATGGTCATCACCGAGCTCCTGCTGATAGCGATCTGCTTCACTTATATGACCAGGATCACGGGCATAGTCACCGATTTCAACATGGATATGGTAGGTAACACCGTCATCCACGACATCAACATCGAGCTGTACTACAACTACGGTATGATCATCCTCTATCTGGCCCTGATGGTATCCGCCTTGTTCGCACTTGTCGGGATAGCCTCAGGGAGGCTGCAGTCATGGCGCAGGATCGTCAGGAGCTGCATAGCATTCGTGATCCCTATCCTCGCATCCCTGTTCGTCTACAATCCGGGAAGCTATGTTCATATGTTCGACCTGAATCCCTACGTTACATTGGCAGTCGCTTACGGCATCGTCCTGATGACGGTGATGTCCGTCTCCATCAGAGCGTATTACACTCCCAAGGGAAGGGAGATGCCGAAGGTCAAGGAATGGTTCAGATACGTCTTCTTCGGCAAACTGTACGAGGATGACGAGGATAGCATCTGGGAGAGGATCAAGTCGTCCATATTCTGAGTGCGCGTATTCACGCTTCAGCAAGCAGATATGCTAAGCGCGCGCCTCTGTATTGCGCGGTGTAATCTATCTCGTATCCCGCACATGCGAAGGCCAGCCCGTTGTTGTGCTTGTGGTCCCAATTGCCACCCGTTACCACGGAGTGTACTCCTGAGGATGCTCCGTTCATCGCATCCCCGGGGTAACTGGGGTCATCGGGATGGGCGCCCTTCTCCGTTATGATCGGAATATCCCAAACCCACGCTCTGGAGTCGGCGGCAGAGATCCCTTTGCCCGGACTGATGTCTGCCCAGACCCCTCCAGTATCCGGCAGGTCTCTGGAATCGATGAGGAATTCGCCGCCCAGATAGTTGCATGCGTGCAGGCGCTGATTATCGGATGTGGGCCCTTCCACATACGTGTCCCCGACGAACTCGTTCAGGGAGCCCCAGCTGTTTTCGATGAAGAGTTTGCTGGAGACCCTTCCGTTCTCGGTTGTGATTTCGCCCGATTCGGATTCCGTGGATTTCGCGTTACCGTAGAAACCGACGTCATCCGTCGATCCTGATCTGGCCGGGCTGGTGTTATCGTCGCTGAATCCCTGTCCTATCATGACCTGGGCATTCTTGGACCCCATGACCGTGTAGCCCATCATCTTGCAGAGCGTCCACTGATAGAAGTTCCACAACTGGTAGTCGGATACCAACCTCTTCGTTGATGCAGGGGTGAGCATATCCGCATACTGCTTGTATTCGTCGACGTCCTTGTTGTGCGATACTGCCCTTTCGCTCTGCGATACCAGAAGGCCCTCGCCGATGATGTCTTCGGAATCCGAGACATACGATTCATAGACCCCGATACAAAGATATGGATACACATTGGAGCTGAAATCGGTCTTGCCCGTCTCATAGCTGGCGGAGTGGGCATAGGGGATCATATCTGTCATCTTATGATCCTTGTCCAGACTGTAGGTGGGGCACGATGACATGAACAGGACGTTGTAAGTCTCCCCCTCTTTCAGATTCCCGACTGATTCGCTTTGGACGATCTTCGCAGAGGACCAATACACGGTGGGGATGACCAGCATGATGTTGTACAATTCGCCGTTGTACTTGTGGCCTGATACGGTGTATCCAAGGTCATTCGGATCCAGGACATAGGCTATCCTTCCCACGGAACTGCTGAGCCTCTTTTCTCCGGAATCGTCCTCGGCGTATTCGGGACAGTCGTCCAGCAGATTAATAGCCGCGTAGAAGCAGTTGAACGGCCCTAATCCATCGCTGTCGAATTTCCAGAAGCCGTTGATCCCATCGATGCCCACAGAGGTGCGGTATCTCTGCTCCAAAGGTGTCGCTGAACCGCTCTCGTAATGGGATTCATAGACATCTATGACGTTGACATTCGCTTCTGAGTCGGTGTACATGACATAGAGATAGTCCTCTCCTTTCGGGATACCGTTGTCGGAGTGTTCGCTCGAGACGATGAACGAGCACAGTAGCACAGCGAAAACCGATACGGCGATTGCGGCAGAGATGTATTTCCAATTCATGGGATCGAACGCTTCTAGATGTCCGGGTTATTTCAGTTTTTTTCTGCTGATAGAGTGAGAAATATGACAGAACACTTGGAGCATCTGTTAACGCATACTTTTTCTTCCGCTGAACTAACGATGCCAATAATTAACCTGACTTTGACACATCGCAGCGATCCGGTTGACCGATCGGCGAAGGCCTCTGTACGTGCCTCTCCGCCTATCATGGCGGTCGGCGATTCGTCCTTTGCAGGAACGGGGTGGCCGGTCCACCCCC
>SUST01000031.1 GCA_015063285.1 Thermoplasmata archaeon | reverse complement strand
GGTACCGATGTCTACATCCCGCTCGCTATCATGCCTGCGCTGGCACTGGCCTTCGGAACCATAGCAATAATCCTGGTGATGTCGTACATCTATCGCAGAATCAAGCCGAAGATGCTTGAAAAGATACATGAAAGGAAAGCTCAGGAACAGTGACAAGAATCAAAGCGAAAGAAGAGTCTCGAAAGAAGATTCTCTCTTTCAATAGATGAAGATTGTCACTTGCATGAATTATTGCATGATCAATTATGAAGAAAAAGGCGCCCTTTCGGGCGCTAATTGGTTTCCTTAGATTCCGAAGAATTCCTTTACACCGGGCCTGAACAGATAGAACAGGATGACGGCGTAAATCACCAGAGGAATTGCAGATCCGATTCCGGTAGTGATAAGTCCATAGATGGCCACGATCAGACCGATACCGTTGACGATAAGTCCGATGTACCACATGATACTCCATCCGTTCCAGAATCCTCCAGCGATGACTATGTTGATCAATCCAACAACGATCATCGCTATGGAAGCGGCATTTCCTAAATCTGCAAATTCGGGATCTATATCACCAGCACTGACGACACCCGCGATCAGAAGGATTCCTCCTACGAGCAGGAGGAGTCCGAGCAAGAACTCGAGAATCGCAATTATAGTGATCAAAATTGGGCGTGAGACATCTCTTGCCATGAACACTGAACCGATTTTGAAATATATAAATCAAGATTGTACAAGTGGTCGGTCTGGACGTCGATTCATGATAATTGACTTTCTCAATGCCTCTTCATCCCGCATGTTAGATTCTCGGTCCATTCTATCCCATTACCGTCGGTATAACGATATCTTCTAACGTAGAACCAACTGCCGAATGAATAAGGTGTCTCGAAACCGTCCGCATGAATGTGAATGCAGCGCTTGACCCCCTCGGATTCGATACAGATAGAGACTTCTGGAGGATGGTTGACCTTCTCCGATATCATGTCCGATACACGCTGCTCTGCATCATCCGGGATATCGATCCCGATCAGACTTCCGTCCGGCCTCATGCCTATGTAGACATCAGCATGATTGAAACGGTTCAGCATCGCTGTCATCATCCTGACTGCGCGATCGATCTCGTCCAGGCTTCCGACGAATCCTACTGTCTCCCCCTCAGGTCCAACATCCATTCGGATCGTGCTACTATCGCCATAACGATAGAAAAAGTCTGAGCATCCGTCGAAAGAGTATATCTAGTGCCATATTGTGGTTGATTCCGAAGGAGGTCTCTGATGAATCCAAGGACATGGAATCTATGGCACGGATGCAGGAAGTACAGCGAAGGCTGTGAGAACTGCTATATGTTCTTCATGGACGGAGTCAGAGGTGTCCAGACGGATCCTGAGAAGGTATATCGGACAAAGAACACGAACATGCCCCTGGAGAAGGATCGCTCCGGACGTTACAAGACGCCGCCGGGATTCATGCTGACCATCAACATGACCTCGGACACGTTCATCGAGGAGGCGGATGAATGGCGCGACGAGATGTGGTCCATCATCAGGAAGAGGCCGGATGTTATATTCCTCATACTGACCAAGAGGGCCGCCAGGATGCGCGACAATCTCCCTTCCGATTGGGGAGACGGTTACGACAACGTCATACTGAGCATCACATGCGAGAACCAGAGGACGTTCGACGAGAGATGGCCCATATTCAGAGATACTCCCGCAAAGCACAAGCAGATGAACCTTGCCCCGCTGATCGGTCCGATAGATCTCACTCCGGCCCTGTCCTCGGGACAGATAGAACAGGTCAGTCTGAGCGGCGAATGCTTCGGAGGCATGAGGTCCTGCCACCATGATTGGCTCGTTCAGATGAGCGAGGACTGCGAGAGATACAAGGTGAACTTCATAATCAACCTCACCGGCAACGTATATGTCAAGGACGGTAAGGAGATCGTCACCAAATCCATGTACGAACAGTGTCTGGATGCGTACAGGATCGGACTCTCTAGATTCTTCGGGAATCCGCATTATATTCTCAGGAGTCCCCTGGACGGCCACGAATTGTCAGACAAGGAGATCATGCAGCCTGTCTACAACAAGGACAGGTGCTTCCAGTGCACCAGCATGCCCGTGTGCACGGGATGCTTCAACTGCGGACAGTGCAAGGATGTGGTCCTGGTAGATGCGGAAGGCAACCCGACTGAACTGAGGCTCTATCCCCCTGAGAAGAAGAAAACAGCTTCGCTGGACGATTTCTTCTGAATACCGATAAACAATATATGTCAGGGAACCATTGAAGCACATACGCGTGTTAACCATGGGAAGAGACCTTGCTTATGTCACGATGGTCGGGGATGTCGTACACCCCGGGAACCTCAATATCATCAACGAAGCCGCCAAGCTGGGCGACGTGGTCGTCGGATTGCTCACGGACAAAGCCATCGTCTCACGCGAACATCCCCCTTATCTGAACTTCGAACAGAGAATGATCATCATCAGCAACATCAGAGGGGTCGCCAAGGTGGTCCCCCAGGATGATTGGTGCGGAGAGGACAACCTGCGTGAGCTGAAGCCCAAGTATGTCGTACACGGCGACGATTGGGTGAGCAACTCCCTCAGCAAGGTTAGGGACAGAACAGTACAGGTCCTATCTGAGTGGGGTGGGCAGGTCGTCGATATCCCCTACACGCAGGGAATCAATTCATCGGTCATTAGCACCAACCGCAGGGAGTTCGGAACGACTCCCGAACTCAGGCTCCAGGCTCTGAGGAGACTTGTCGACGCCAAACCGATAGTCAGGATAATGGAGGTCCATTCGGGAATCTCTGGGCTCATCGTTGAGCACGCGGAGATCGAGAAGGAGGACGGACTGCATTACTTCGACGGTATGTGGTCGTCCAGTCTCACGGATTCCACAAGCAAGGGTAAACCGGATATCGAAGCTGTGGACCTGACGACGCGTCTCCAGGACCTCACATGCATCCTGGAATGCACCACGAAGCCCCTCATCTACGACGGGGACACCGGCGGAAAGCCGGAGCACTTCGTGTTCACGGTCCGTACCCTCGAGAGGAACGGTATATCCGCGGTCATCATAGAGGACAAGACCGGACTCAAGAAGAACTCGCTGTACGGGACATCGGTCGAGCAGACGCTCGCCCCGGTCGAGGAGTTCTGCGACAAGATCCGTGCCGGAAAGAACGCACAGGTCACCAAGGACTTCATGATCATAGCCCGCCTGGAGAGCCTCATCGCAGGACACAGTGTAGACGAGGCCCTGGAACGCGCAAGAGCATACATCGCTGCAGGCGCCGACGGGATCATGATCCACAGCAAGGAAAAGTCCGGAATGGACATCAAGGAGTTCTGCCAGAGATTCCGTAAGGAATACTCCAACGTTCCCATAGTCCTCGTTCCCACTACATACAACCAGTTCAAAGAGAAGGAGTTCCAGGAGTGGGGCGCCAACATCATCATCTACGCCAACCACATGCTCAGGGCATCCTACCCCGCGATGGTCAAGGTCGCGAACTGCATCCTGGAGAACGAGAGGTCGCTGGAGGCTGACAGCCTGTGCATGCCCATCAAGGAGATCCTCGGACTTATACCGGATCCCAAGTGATACAATGATCTCCCCCGCATACTTCTACGGAAAACTCACAGACCTAGGAGTCGGATTCTTCACCGGAGTTCCCGACTCCCTCCTCAAACATCTATGCTCGTATCTGAAGGACAACGTCCCCGACGACAGGAACATCATCGCCGCGAACGAGGGATGCGCCGTAGGCCTTGCAGCGGGATTCCATCTGGCCACAGGGAAGGTCCCGATGGTCTACATGCAGAATTCCGGGATGGGGAATGCTACAAACCCGCTCCTATCCTTGGCTGACCCGGACGTGTACAACATACCGATGATCCTGGTCATAGGATGGCGCGGGGAACCGGGGATGCACGACGAACCCCAGCATGTCAAACAGGGAAAGGTCACATGCACGCTGCTGGAGACCATGGGCATCCCGTACGGGGTACTCCCCTCGGACGAAGAGGGATGCGATAAGCTGTTCGAAATATGCGGGAAGCATCTCAAGGAAAACGGTTCACCCTTCGCCATAGTGGTGAAGAAGGACACCTTCTCGGAATACAAAGCAGAGAAGAAGACAGAGGAGCAGCCGTTCGAGATGTCCCGCGAGGAAGCTATAGAGACGATCGCCTCGAAGGAGAAGGGATCGATATTCGTCTCAACCACAGGGATGGCATCCAGAGAGCTCTACGAGATAAGGGACAGGAACGGGGAATCCCACGACAGCGATTTCCTCACGGTGGGTTCCATGGGCCACTCCTCACAGATCGCTCTGGGCATAGCATTGAACAGACCGGACCGCAGGATAGTCTGCATCGACGGCGACGGAGCGGTCATAATGCACATGGGAGGCATGTCCACCATCGCCGCCCAGGCACCCAAGAATCTCATCCACATCATGATAAATAACGGCGTCCACGACTCGGTCGGAGGACAGCCGACAGTGTCCAGGGAAATCGACATCCACGGGATAGCCCAGTCCATGGGCTACAGGAACGTCTTCACGGTGAAGACCAAGGATGAGTTGGAAAAGGCCCTGGAATGCACATCGGGCCCGGTGTTCCTGCAGGTCATGGTGCACCGCGGGAACAGGAAGGACCTGGGAAGACCCAAATCCACACCGGCGGAGAACAAGACCGCCCTCATGAAGAACATAGGAAGCATCTAAGATGATAGCTCAGGCAGTAATAATGGCCGGAGGTCTGGGATCCAGACTCGGCGCGCAGACGAAGGACATGCCAAAGGGATTCCTCGAGATCGGGGGGACACCTATGGTGGAGCAATCGGTGCAGAAGCTGATCGCCGCCGGGATCGAGGAGATCATTATCGGTACCGGCCACTGCAGGGAATACTATGAGGAACTGGCGAAGAAGTATCCGTGCATCACGTTAGCGCACAACGCCAACTACAAGGACACGGGGAGCATGGGGACGCTCACGGTATGCTCGCCGTATGTCGAGGGCGACTTCCTCCTGCTGGAGTCTGACCTCCTTTACGATTCGATCGGACTGAACGTCCTAATCAACGACGCCCGCAGAAACCTCATCCTCTCATCGGGCAAGACAGGCTCCGGGGACGAGGTATACTTGCAGGTGGACGAGAATCTCAACCTTGTCAAGCACTCCAAGAACAGGAAGGAGCTGGATTCCGTCTACTCGGAGCTTGTCGGCATAACGAAGCTCACCAAGGAGACCCTGGACCTGATGGTCAAGTACATGAACGACCACAGATCGGACATCCCCAAGATGGAGTACGAGGTCGCCATGACCGGAGTGTCCTCCGGAGGGCATCCGATAGGAGTCCGCAAGGTCGAATACTACACCTGGTGCGAGATTGACGACGCCAACCATCTGAAGAGGGCGTTGGATATCATCTATCCACACATCGTCGAGAACGAATCCCTTCGCGGAGTACGCCGCGAGGTCCTGCTGAACCCCGGCCCGGCAACCACCACGGACAGCGTCAAGTACGCCCAGGTGCAGGCTGACATTTGCCCCCGCGAGAACGAGTTCGGAGACGTGATGGGATGGATCTCCAAGGAACTCTCTCGCATGGTCGGAGAACCCGGAAGGGTCGAGACCGTCCTCTTCGGAGGATCAGGAACGGCTGCCGATGAGGCGATGATCTCGTCATGCATTCCGAACGACGGCAAACTGCTCATAGTGGACAATGGTGCATACGGAAAGCGCATGGCCAAGATGGCCGCCATCTACAACCTCGACTTCGATGTCTACTACAGCGATGGGATCAGCAGGATCAACGTGGACGACCTGAAGAGCAAGATAACCGGAGGCAAATTCACACATCTGGCCATAGTCTATCACGAGACCACCACAGGTATCCTGAACCCCGTACCCGAGATCTGTAAGTTCTGTCACGAACACAACATCGTCACTATCGTGGACGCCGTCAGCGCATTCGCAGCGATACCGATCGACATGGACAGGGACTGCATAGACTTCATGTCGTCCACATCCAACAAGAACATCCAGGGTATGGCCGGGATCGCATTCGTGTTCTGCCGCAAGGAGGCGTTGGAATCCATCAAGGACTACCCCATGCGCAACTACTATCTGAACGTCTACGACCAGCACCACTACTTCATCAAGAACAACCAGATGAGGTTCACCCCTCCGGTGCAGACCGCCTA
>SUST01000030.1 GCA_015063285.1 Thermoplasmata archaeon | reverse complement strand
CTGCAACATCCTCACCTTGGGCATGCAAGGTGTTCAGTCTCCGAGCTGATGGATGGAGAGCAGAGGGATCTGCGATCGCATAGAGGAAACCGAGGGTTTCCTCAAAGCCGTGAGAGTACAGGGTCTTATGGCTCCCTCTCGAATGAAGATGAGCCCGATTTATTATGAATGTATCGACAGGATAATCATCCTCTTTGTGAATTCAGGTTCATGGCAGATGACAGGGAATTGCTCGAAATGGCGGTCCAGGAGGCCCTGGACGGAATCAGAGCGGGGGATGGCGGTCCGTTCGGGTGTGTCATAGCGAAAGGCGGAGCGATCATCGCAAAGGGCCATAACCGCGTTCTTGTCGATAAGGATCCCACCGCACACGGCGAGATCGTCGCAATCCGCAAGGCATGCGATGCCCTCGGAACCATCGACCTGTCGGAATGTACCCTGTACACCTCTGCGGAACCATGCCCTATGTGCAGGGCGGCCATCTGCTGGGCCAAGATAGGGAAGGTGTTCTACGCGGCATCCATGAAGGATGTCGACGTATTATTGGGATTCAAGGACCTCACAATGGCCGAATCCCTCGTGAGAGGGGAGGACATAGTTGCTTCCGAGCAGATGGATGTCGATGGGAAACTGTTACCGCTGCAGGAATACAAATCCATGCAGGGCACCATATATTGATATTACATTATTAGGAAGAAAAAATGCTCTGTTCTATGACGACAAAAGTGTAGGCGCAGGAGGCTTGGCGTCCTCCTGCTGCTTGAAGCTTTAATGAGGTTTATCAGAATGCTGGCTCGAACCTCATCTCGAGGGGCTGTCCGCAGATCATGCACCTGGAGAATGGGTTCAACTCATCATTCACTGTTCCGCAGTATTTGCATATGCATCCCATGAATTATGGTAAGTAATTGCCAATATATATTGGAGTCTAAAGGTCGGAACTTAACTGCTGAAAATTATCGTTGGACGTATTGACTCACTCATCGTCTTCCGATGATTCCTCATCGAAGCAGACCTGCTTGTTGCCCTCGGTCGAAGGTGCGACGTAGTCGGGTGCCGCCTCGGGCCTGTCGGCCGGGTATTCCTCGGCAAAGGTCGCTTTGTAATCCTCGTCGGAGACTATCTTTCCGGAAGGGAACTTGTACAATGTCATGGAAAAAGAAAGAACAGAGGGGTGACCCTCCGTGAGATGTTTTTCAGAGTACCGTTGAAGCCACGCACTCGATCTCGGCAATTCCGGGGATCGCGCGGAGCGCATCCTCGAGCTTGGTTCCGATCTCGGAGTCGGTGTCGTCGATGACGAAACCGGCGGTGATCTTCATGAGACCGAACGCAACAGGGTTGATGCTGGTCTCGGTGATCTTGATTCCTGCGGGAATGAGCGTGGGGAGCTTCTCGATGATAGCATTGAGGTCCACTTCTGTTCCCTCGGGCATGAGGTCATATCCTGCAACGATCTGTCCCATTCCAACACCTCATGGTCCGATGAATCCGCATTTTTTGCACTCGTAAGGGACGGACTGGTCGCGGCACTGGTCGCACCTTCCGATCTCGTAGTCCCCGCACTTGGGGCACTTGAAGAAAGTGTTGCCGTGGCCGATGAGTCTCTTACCGCATGAAGAGCATATTTTGTCAGCTGCCATGTATTGTGCGATAATATAACTTATATAAAACACAATGCCCGGTTAAAAATGGGGGATGTGGAGGAATAATGGGTTTCCTACCCGTCTATTAGGGTATTTTTATTTCGTTCTTGAGAGTGATTTAACATTGTTAAATCTATGTATGTGTTGAGTTTTATTGCATAATTTTTTCTATGATTTTATGCAGTAAATGTTGTTCCAGAAAAGTGGTATTTAAGCAGTTATCAATTTATTGCATAAAAATTAATACTAAATTATGCATATAATCGATATGCACACCTTCGATTATTCTTTCCTGAAGGATATGTCCGTATCAACGGCCTTTGCATCCCGTTTGGCCCGTATAGAAGGAATGAGGTCGAAGTCCGCATCCTTCTCGGCCGATAATCCAGATACCGCCAGGGATATGAGGGAGCTGTCTAAGATCATGTCCACTAGGGAATCTAACGATATCGAAGGGATTTCGACCGAGGACTCCCGCCTGATGGGGCTGCTCACCGGGAAGGTAAAGCCCAAGGGGCATAGCGAATATGAGATACTCGGCTACAGGGATGCCCTGAACAAGGTGCATGAGGGATATGCGTCCATGGATGTGGACGAGGACACGATATTGGACCTCTTCTCGACCCTGATATCGTATACGGGCGAGGGCCCCGGATACAAGAGGCGCAACAACGAGATAGTGGACAAGGACGGGAGCGGCAAGGTTCTGAAGAGGTACAGGACGGTGCCTGCGTCACAGGTCGGGGAGTCCATGTTTCAACTGATCGGGGCGTTCAACGACGCCAGGAATGACATGGGGATCCCGAACATCCTTCTCCTTCCCTGTTTCATCATGGATTTCCTGAAGATCCATCCGTTCATGGACGGCAACGGCAGGATGTCCAGGCTGCTGACGATACTGCTGATGTACCAAGAGGGACTGGATGTCTGCGCATACGTTTCCATTGAAGCAATCATAAACCAGTCCAAGGCGGATTATTACGAGGCCCTGGAGCAATCCGGGGAGGGGTGGTTCGAGGACCTTTCCGATTACCGTCCGTTCATGGAGTACATGATAGGCGTCATATTCCTGGCCTACAGGGAGCTGGACAGGAGGATGGCCCTCTGTACCGGGAAGCAGAATAAGGAGGACAGGGTGGAAAGCGTATTGCTGAACGTCTCCATACCGATCTCTAAGCGGGAGGTCTGTGCACTGATCCCTGACGTGTCCGATACCTATGTGGAGCTCATCCTATCCAGGCTCCAGAAGGAGGGGAGGATCGAGCGGATCGGCACAGGGAAGGCATCGAGGTACAGGCCTGTTACGAAAAGATGAGAGCACAAACTATATCCTCATCCCGCCCGTACGCCCATCCATGAGGGTCCAACCAGATTGCGTTCCGTGTTTGCTTAACCGTATACTCTTCCAGTCCAGACTTTCCGAGGGCATGGATGAGAAGGCATCGGTGGAGAATGCGCTGAGGGCCTATGCGGAAGGTTTCGGCTATTCGAGGAAGTCCGTGGACATAGCGACGGAGGTGCATTGCGCCTCGTACTAGGTCCTGGGGAAGGATCCCTATCATGACCTGAAGGTCAGGGCGGACGATGTGGCGGAGAGGTTCATGGACCTTGCACAGAGGTATGTCGATTCCTCGGAGGACAAGCTGAGGGCATGTCTGATGGTCTCCGTGATAGGGAACATCATGGACTTCGGGACCCCGGGAGGGATCGATACTCCTGAGGAGTTCGAGGCGGTCTTCCAGAAGCTGATAGACCAAGGATTGGGATTGGATAACTCCGACAGGATCGAAGCGGTACTGGACAGGCCCGGGACGATCGTCTATCTGTTCGATAACTGCGGCGAGTCGCAGCTAGACAGGATCCTGATAAGATACCTTCGCTCACGCGGCAAGAGGGTTGTAGGTGTCGTGAGGGGAGAACCCATACTGAACGACGTCACCAGGGAGGATGCGATCCGTTCCGGATTGGATAAAGAATTGGATCTGATGTTGGATACTGGCACATTCTATGTCGGTCTTGATTGGAGATGCGTTCCCGATGACGTGATGAGAGAGATAGAAGGGTGCGACATCATCATCGCCAAGGGCATGGGGAACTTCGAATCCCTGTCGGAGGAGGATCTGCCCGTACCGATAGCCCATGTGCTCCGCACCAAATGCGGGCCTGTGGCGGATTCGATAGGCGTACCGCAGAATGTCAACGTAGTATTCGTTCGCGGACGAATCTTGACGTGTCGGTAATGTTCAGTTCGTATTATCGATGGTCATCGAGCTTTCGATAATCCAGAATCCGTTCTTCCGTGCCCCTTCGCGTTTCAGTACCCCTTTGTTCTTCAGGGATGTGACCAGACCGTTCACGACCCCTGTGGACATGCCTGTCCTCTCGGTGATCTCCCTTACCGAGATATGCGGGTCCGCTCTCATCAGCTGCAGTATCTCGGATTCCTCAGCGGTCAGCACCGATCTGGGGACCGTCATCTGCTGGGATCTGCGGATGAAGCGGAACATGAATCCCTGATCCGTGTTGTCATAACGGTATCTTACTCCCTCCTTCCCGCATTCGTCGAATATCCTGCGGAAACCTGTTCCGAATTTGTCTGTTGTTCCCTCGTAGTATAGAATCTCGGCGATGATCGGATTGCGCAAGACCGAACGCTTCTCTCCGCTGGCGAAGGATTCTGGGTCGCAGTTGTCGGCCATCGGGCCCGGATTGAACACGCAGATCTCGCTGGGTGTGAGGTATATCTCGTTGAAGGGCTGCGTCTCATACCTCATATGGGCGAAGCTATTGACGACGACCTCCCTGATGGATCTCACCGGGACCTCCGGGATTTCCTCCCTTCTGGTGCCGACGATCTCTGCGCTCCAGGACATTCTTCTCTTGATGTATGATATCCCTTCGTCCACGCACTGTCTGATGTTTCCACGGATCTCGCCTATGTCAGCGAATGATAGCATCTCGTCCGTGTTGTATACGGCGGTCTTTAGGGTGAGCGGCCTGTCGGTGGAGAACAGGTAGTAGCCTGCATTGTTCAGTATATCATCCTTGTAGATGAGCCTCAGATGCCTGAGGGTGTCCATCATGTCACGGTACATGAAATCAAGGCGTCCTTTGTCGTTGCATTTATTGATATATTCGATGAGGACCTTCTCATCTATGCAGTCGACGGTATGCCCGGAGGATCTGGTCTCCCATCTGTCCGTTCCTGAGCTGTGGGATTCCAATATCGTGAGGAGCTGATCGTTGTTCATTATCAGGTCCTCGTCATCCGAACGGATGTAGTAGCGGCCGTATGCCGTATACGGCGCCTCTGTCCCCTCGGCTACGACCTTTATGACGTCCTTCCCCTGGTATTCTTCCACGCTTATGGAGGGAAGGACTTTGGGGCGGATGTTCTCGCGGACTGCTTGAGAGATGTCGCGGGTCGTATCTGCACCTATCGTGAAGTATTCACATACGGCACCGTCGTTCTGGATACCGAAGAATACGGTCCCGTGCCCGTGCTTGTTCAGCATGGATGCCAAGGATACGACGCTCTGCCTCAGTTCCGCCGTCGTC
Source organism: Thermoplasmata archaeon (assembly GCA_015063285.1). Classification (NCBI taxonomy): domain Archaea; kingdom Methanobacteriati; phylum Thermoplasmatota; class Thermoplasmata; species Thermoplasmata archaeon. Next base: position 1,488 of record SUST01000030.1, on the reverse strand, counting down.
TTCTTGAATTCCAATTTCTCGGATTCCCTCAGTTCCGCCATACTGCAAGGTACCGCTTTAAGATATTTAATTTATTTTATTTTATTTTTATTAAATAAAATTGAATATTGATAAAATAAATAACAGGGTGCTGGAAAGTCATTCCTTCTTTGATTCGATTATCTCTCTGTAGAGCTTCTCCAACCCGATGCCAGTGTTCTTCAGGGAGTAGAATTCCGCAGTCCTCCTTGCGCCTTCGCGCATGGATTCTATGTTCTCGAGGCCTTGGATGACGGCCCTGGCGCAGTCCTCTTCCGTTGTTTCGAAGAGATAGCCGTTCTCCCCGTCCTTTATCACATCGGTGAAGGCGCGGCCGTTGGCGCATAACGCGGGCACCCTGCAGGCCATTGCTTCCAGGGTGGTGAGGCCCTGCGTCTCGAACTTGGATGCTGTGATGAATATGTCCGCGCAGGAGTAGTATGATATCAGTTCGTCATCGGGGACGAAGCCGGCGAAGACCACTCTGTCCGAGACGCCCTCGTCGACGGCTATCTGCTTCAGTTCGTCGCTCTGGGGCCCCTTTCCGCATATCAGGAGGACCACGTCACTGTCCAAATGCTTCATGGTGCGGATGATGAGGTCCACCTTCTTCTCCACAGAGAGTCTGCCGACTGTGAGTAATACTCTCTTCCCCTCGAGTCCGTGGCGTTCCCTTATCTCATCGCCTTTGTCGTTCCTGACGAACCTTTCGTGATCCACGCCGCATGCGATGACCTCCATGCGCTTGGCCTTGACGCCCATTGCTTCAAGTTCTTTCTTGATTGGCGTGGTGGGGACGATCACGGCGCCCGGTCTCTTCAGCTCTTGACGGAGGTAGATTTGAACTAATTTGTTCAGAAAGTTCGGGGGGAGCTTGATCGGGGAGTATTGGTAGGCGACCTCGTTCACCATGGTGCAGAACGTCTGCACGCAGGGTATCTTGGAGTAATGGGAGGTGACTAGACCCTTTAGTGTCATCACGGTGCATCCCTGCATGTGGATGATGTCCGGTCTGAGTTCCTTGACGAACTTGAGGTTGTTGTGCCTGAATGTCGGCAGGAGGTAGCCTTCGTAGGACTTGAAGGGCTTGGATTTGATGTAATAGACTCCCTCTTCTTCATCCTTCGGATCCATGGGCTTGGGGGCGCATATGAAGACCTCGTGCCCCATCTTCTGGAGGATCTCCCTGGTGGCCACTGCCATGGTGACGTTCCCGTCGCGTGTGGGGAGATAGCTGTCCGTGATAAGGAGTATCCTCATTGTGCCTCAGGGGTTCGGATGGGATGGAGATATAAAAGGGTGATTTTATAGGGAAAAAATGAGTATGTAAAACGAGCGTTGGGCAGACCATTTTATATATCATAAATTAATAGCAACTCTTGACCTTAGAGAATCTGTCAGGAGGTTAGGGGCCTGACGGGAAGGAAGAGGTCTTAGCGGTGAAGGCCCGCGGATCCGTACGTTAGGGAC
>SUST01000029.1 GCA_015063285.1 Thermoplasmata archaeon | reverse complement strand
AATGTAATGACCAACTGTTATGTCGATTCAACTATTAGTTCGACAGTTAACGTTGGTAAACATGGGTGGCAAATGCCACCTTTTATGGTTTTAACAAAGGACCAACGCCTCAAAGGGATATGGTCTGAGGAGCTTGCTCTTCCTTGCACCCTCGGATGCCTTCTCGACGATGCATCCTATACGGAGGACCTGTCCGCCCTGGGCCTCGACGGCCTCGGCGGTTTTCCTCAGGAACTGTCCGTCACCGAGGGAATCTGCCATGATCAGGACTTTGTTCCCCTTGGACATATCCTTGACGTCGAAGATTACGGGTCTTTTGAACCTGTCCGCAAGAACTGCGGCGAACATCGATGATGCCTTGTCGAAGACCAAGATGTAGTCGAATACCTCGCGGTCGAACATCCCCATGTACCCCTTCAGAGCCTCTTCGAAAGCCTCTGAGTCGCTGAACAGTGACAGATAGTCCCCTTTCTTCACGATTTCTTCCATCATCCTATCACGCTATGGTCTTGAGGTGCATCTCTGCCATGATCGAATCGACGGTCACGATCTCCGCATTGTCGATCCTGTAGGTCTTTCCGGTGCTGTCCATCATGGAGATATGGTCCTCTTTGATCTTGGATTTGATCACGTTCTTAGCGACGATGTCGCTGTCGTCCTTTCCGTTCAGATATACTGTGAATTCGCACATTGCTCTCAACCCTGGATAGCCTCTATCCTCTTCTTTATCGAATAAATGTCATTGATCGCGTCGCAGTGGGGGAACCCCTCCAGCAGGCAGACGTTCATCCTGTCGGCCTCTATCACGCTGTGGTCGTAGCGGATGCGTACGGCGTCAGCAGCGGGGATCTTGACGAGTTCGGACAGACGGTCGACATCCTCGGCGATCTCCGATTTGTTGATGACCAGGAGATTCATCGAGATCCCCAGATTCTTAGCTAGTGATGCGACCTGCTTCGACACCTCTGCTGACTTGGGTGTGGGTTCGGTCATGATCATGTTACAGTCGAAGTCCTTGGCGAGACCCCTTCCCAGGATCTCGGGTCCTGCCTGTGAGTCGACGAACGCCACGTCGTATGCCTCTGGACAACTGTCCGAATCGACGTAGTTCATCAGGATCTTCACGATGGAGATCGCGGAGCATAGGCATCCGTTCCCCTCCTCGGGGATGGACCCCATTATGACTATGCGGATCCCGTCCTTGTTGACCTTGGAGTAGTTCTCAAGGATGTTCTTGCCGACTGCCATGGCGTTCTCCTCATCCATTTCGTCCAGCTCCTCGTTTATCTTCTCCTTGTTGTCGGTGATCGTCGGGACCTCCTGATACGGTATGCCTAGCGTCATTGCTAAGTTCATACTCGGGTCGGTATCGAAAACCAGCACCTTCTTTCCCTCCTTGGCCATCATGGTAGCCAGGGTCGAAACGGTGGTGGTCTTCCCCACTCCGCCCTTTCCCGTGGAGATTATCTTCAGCATTCAATCCGTCTCCAAAGTGAGGGTGATCTTGTATGAGGTCTCGTCGAACTCGTCGTTGACCTTCTTTGTCTCATCGACGTATCTTGCGATGAACGCATGCAGCCCCTTACCCTTCACAGGATATCTTAGCACTCCTTCGGAATCCGTCTTGTATTCCTCCAGCTCGCTTGCGCCCTCGCGGTAGCATATGACCTTGGTGTTAGGGAGGGGCTTGCCCTCGTAGAAGAGTTTGAGCACGACATCCTCTCCGACCGTGAGCTTCGCCCTGTCAGGGAGCATGTCGAGTACACCGTGCAGCACCTCTCCGGGATTCTTGCCGTCCTTGGATATGATCCTCTTCGCCACCATGCTGTATGCAGCAGAGGTCTTGACAGTGGCGAAATCGCGTTTGACGCCGCGGTGCCATCCGCTGTCATCCGTGACCCATGTGGCGTTGGAATCTATGTAAAGGGTGTAGACATCGGCGCCCACGTCCTCGAATGAGAATTTCCATCCGTGAGGATCCTTGATGATCTCCCTGTAGGGGTCCTTGAGACGGCCTTCGTCCCCATAGAGGACGGGCTGGGCATAATCTGAAGGCATCGGGTTGTCGGGGATCATCTTGTGCCCGTACAATCCGTACACGCAGATCTCATCATCCTCACGGAATACCTTGTCTAACCAAATCTCGTGGCCGTAGGCCTGCCTTGCAAAACTCCTCAGAACCTCAGGGTCGTTCTCAGGATCGCATCCGTATGTCATGAATCCTTGGTAACACGAATTACGATTTAAAGCATACCATATGTTATCTATAATGAAATAGTGTTACTGTCAATGAGGTCCGGAATAATAGTTCTCGCACAGCACGCCAGCTCCGAAGGCGAAAGATCTGTGGCAGAGAGATGTGCGGATTATCTGAGATCCAACGGCAGGAAGAACGTGCATATCGGATACCATTACGGCTCACCTTCATCGGATACGGTCATGGAATCCATGAACAGGGATGGTGTGGACACGTTCGTGATCCTTCCGCTCTCCATCTCTGAAGGAAAGATGACGGTGTGGACCATGCCCAAGAAGCTAGGGCTTCCCGACAACTGCGGTTCCTGGAGGATGATGAACGGGAAGGACATCGCAACAAGATTCGCGACCGCGCTGGGAAAGAACTATGCCTTGGCGGAGGAGCTGATCGCCAGAGAAGGGACGGTCAGACAGGATACCGCTCTCCTCATCCTAGCATACGGCTCCGAAACAAGGGAATCCGAGGATACCGCCAGATTCTATGCGGAGAAACTCGAAGGATGCGGATGGAGGACGGAGATCGCCTTCTGCCGCCACGGAAGGAGCATAAGCGAAGCGATACAATCCGTCAAGGGATCAGGGATCAGCAGAATACGTGTCATCCCCCTGTTCATCGCATTCGACGGCCTGGCCGCCTCCCAATCAAAAGAAGAGCTCGATTCGTCCGGTCTGATCGTCTCCTACTCCAGACCGGTCTCCGACTTAGTATCTTTCTATAAGATACTAGACTCGAAGGTTCCCGACGGATGGTGATGCTGGTTCCAACAGAACAGCCCTTTATGTCCACCCGCAAGGGCAATGGTTAAAAGCAATGGTTTAGTACCCTTTTATAATGAACCAGAATACGAACAAGTACTTCATCGAGCGCCAGGAGGGCTATGAGTCCTCCGCCAGGAGCTATCCACGCAAATTCCCCGTGGCAATCATGAAAGCCAAAGGGTCTTGGGTGGAGGATATTGAGGGCAAACGCTACCTTGACTTCCTGAACGGTGCAGGAACCCTTGCACTGGGCCACAATGATGACGAGGTCAGCAAAGCCATGATCGAGCTGATCCAATCCGGAGCATCCCTCCACATGTTGGACCTTGTCACACCCATGAAGGACGAGTTCGTCCAAGCTCTGTTCTCCATCGTTCCCAAGGAACTTGCAGAAAAAGCGAAGGTGCAGTTCTGTTCCCCGTCCGGATCGGACGCAACGGAAGCTGCGATCAAGCTCTGTAAGACAGCTACAGGAAGGAGCACAGTCATAGCATTCTCAGGCGGATACCACGGGATGAGCCATGGAGCCATGGCGCTGACCGGTAACCTCAATGCGAAGAGCAAGGTCCCCAACATCATGCCCGGTGTCCAATTCATGCCTTACCCGTACTCATACCGCTGTCCGATGGGATTGGGCGGAGAAGCCGGGACCAAGGCCTGCATCAACTATTTCGAGAGACTTCTCAAGGACCCCGAGAGCGGGGTCATCAAACCCGCGGCGGTCATCCTTGAAGCAATCCAGGGAGAGGGCGGAGTCATCCCTGCCCCCGTGGAATTCCTTCAGGCCGTACGCAGAATCACAAAGGAACTTGACATCCCCCTCATCTGCGACGAGATCCAGTGCGGCATGGGACGTTCAGGAAAGGTGTTCGCATTCGAGCACGCAGGCATCGTCCCCGACGTCATCCTCATCTCCAAAGCCGTTGGGGGAGGACAGCCCATGTCGGTGGTCGTCTACGACAAGAGACTCGACGCATGGACCGCCGGTGCCCACGCAGGTACCTTCCGCGGGAACCAGCTTGCAATGGCAGCCGGAAAGATCGTCATCGAAAGGATCAGTCAGCCCGGATTCCTCGATGAGGTCACCCGCAAGGGTAACCGCATGAAGGAGGGACTGCTCAAGCTCCAGAAAGATGTCTCGATCATCGGAGACGTCCGCGGAACCGGACTCATGCTCGGAATCGAGTTCATCAACCCCAACGGACCCAAGGACATCATGGGCACACCCATGCCTGACGGGGAGATCACAGCGCGTGTCCAGCGCATGTGCCTCGAAAATGGGCTGATCATGGAGAAGGGCGGACGTTTCGGCTCTGTCATGAGATGCCTGTGCGCACTGACCATCACGGACGAGGAGATCGACCAGGCATTGGCCATCTTCTCGAAGGTCGTGAAAGAGGTCGATGCGGATGTCATGCACTGACCCTCTCCTGCTCACCGAGACCGAAGAGGTCAGGAAGAGATTCTCTCAGATGATAGACGAGACTCTGAAGGCCATATTCGACTCATATTCCGACAACAGCGCGTTCTCCGGGATCGACCCGTACGAGCTCAGGGAGAAGATCACATCGCTCGGATTCCTTCCCGAGGAAGGGAAGGGTTTCGAGGCCGTTCTCGAACAGACGAAGAAGGAGATACTCCCCCATATGCTGCGCACATGGTCCACGAAGTACATGCCCCATCTTCACTCCCCGGTCCTGACGGAGACCATCTGCTCGGAACTGATCATATCGTGTTTCAACGACAGCTTAGACAGCTGGGATCAGGGACCCGCCGCCACCGAGATGGAGGAGAGCATGGTCCACGGTCTGCTCGGACTGTTCGGATTCGACCCCGAGAAGGGCGACGGATGCTTCACATCCGGAGGTTCCCAATCCAACATATCGGCGATCATCGCGGCACGCGACTGGTATTGCGCCCAGAAGTTTAACTGGGATGTCAAGCTCAACGGGCTTCCCCCGGAATACAACAAGCTCCGCGTCTACACGTCGGAGATATCGCACTTCTCCATGGACAAGGCCAGCCACATCCTGGGAATGGGATACAACGCAGTACGCAAGATCCCTGTGGATTCCACATGCAGGATCGACCTCGCTGCATTCGAGAGGATGCTCGAGGAGGATGTCGCCGCCGGACTCTACCCGTACTGTGCCGTGGCCACATTCGGGAGCACGGACTTCGGTTCGATAGACGATGCCGCAGGCATGAGGAAGCTGTGCGACCGCTACGGGATGCATCTCCATGCGGATGCTGCATACGGTTCCGGACTCATCATGAGTCAAAAATACAGGGGAAGGATAGGATCGATCTCGATGTGCGATTCCATCACCGTGGACTTCCACAAGATGTTCCTGATGCCCATCTCCTGTTCCGCCATCCTCGTGAAGGACAGGGAACTGCTGAAATGCTTCGAGCTCCACGCGGACTATCTGAATCGCGAGGAGGATGAGGAGGACGGATACATCAACCTCGTGGGCAAATCCATGCAGACCACCCGCCGCTTCGACGCCCTGAAGGTGTTCATGGCGTTCCAGACGAGAGGTGCCGACGGGTATGCGGAAATCATAGACAAATCGGTCGGCAATGCGAAGTACATGTTCGATAAGATATCCCGCAACCCCGCGTTCATCGCGCCTGTCGAGCCAAAGCTGTCTTCAGTCGTGTTCGCTCTGGATGCCGGCGATGAGATCAATAAGAAGGTCAGGAGACAGCTCCTAAGCGAAGGGACTGTGATCGGCCAGACCGTCAAGGACGGCCGCGTGATGCTGAAGTTCACACTCCTGAACCCCAATCTTGAGCCGGCCCAGATCGATGAGATAGTCGATAGGATCGAAGCGCTGGGAAGGCAGCTCTCCTGAGGAGACCTCTGTCATCCGATCTTTCAACGGTATCACTTTTCCGGACGCGGTGTATAAATACATTATAATTATCGCGGACGTGATGGAAAGAAACCATGCATTGGCCGTCATTGCGGTGCTGTCCGGAGCCACGCTCTTCGGACTTCTCGGTATCTGCACCCGCTATTTCCAGCAAGAATGCGGACTCTCGGCGTTGGAAACGGTCCTTATCCGTCTGTCGGTCAGCTGTATCGTCCTGTTTCTTCTCATCTCCGTATTCTCGCGCGAATCTCTGAAGATCAAGGCCAAGGACATACCCCTCTTCATTGTGTTCGGACTGTTCAAGATCGCTTCCGACGTCACATTCTTCTATGCTCAGACCACGATAGACCTCTCCATGGCCACCCTGCTGCAGATGACCTCGCCGTTCTATGTGATGATCGTATCCCTGTTCCTATTTAGGGATGCAATCACTTTGAAGAAGGTGTCTGCGATGGTAATGGCGATGATCGGATGCATCCTGGTGACCGGTATCATCTCGGGGAATGAAAACATCAAGATCTCGGGAGTGCTGGGCGCCCTCATGTCCGGGATGTGCTTCGGGATGTTCCTCATAGGTAGCAGACTTGCGCAGAACAGGGGCATCAAACCGGAGGCCAGTCTTTTCTACACCCTTCTGATCGCAGGGCTTATCGCTTTGCCTTTCTCAGATGTCGGTGCTGTCGCAGATGCTGTCTCGTCCGAGACCGGCATCATCGCCGCCATCGCCCTGGGGGTGTTCATGACCATGGTCCCGTTCTTCCTTTACGCCTGGAGCGTGAAGTACATCGAACCTACGCTATCCTCCATCCTGTCCGTGTTCGAGCTGGTCGTCGCCGCTGCGGTAGGCTTCCTAGTTTTCGGAGAGGGGCTAAGCCCTCTCAAGATTGCTGGGATCATACTTGTGATTAGTTCAGTCATCCTGATGAACATCAAGATCCATATTGGATACGCAAAAAGATTCGGAAAATACGTTCCTCCGGGCTTGAAGGGCAGAAGCGACAAGCATCATCACTGATATTGTTTCTCAGGCACAGCATCTGACAGCCTATTGGTATTATTCTGACGTTGTACGATAGATTTATATTTATTATCGTTAGTAATAATATTATCAAATATGATAATTATGTGATATCATGGGCCTTGAAGACATCCTCTCGAACCCGATCAGACTGAGAATAGTCCAGTACCTCCAGATCAATGGAACGGCGACCACAAGACAACTCGCCGATCACATGGATGACGTTCCGGCACCCACAATATACCGCCACGTTAACACCCTGCTCAAGCAAGGGATACTGAAGATAGAGGAGGAGAGGAAGGTCAGGGGCACGACCGAAAGGACCCTGGCCCTCGATGAGGAGGTCTGGGCCTCGAAGATGCC
>SUST01000028.1 GCA_015063285.1 Thermoplasmata archaeon | reverse complement strand
CCCGTCGCCTGGCAGGCCTGCTTGATGTGTTCCGTGATGTTAAGGGCATACGGGTGAGTGGCATCGATGACGGTGTCATATCCGTTCTCGCGTATGACGTTGGCGATGCCTTCGGCACCTCCGCAGCTCCCGACCTTGACATCGATGTTCTCGTCGTATCCCATGACCTCTGCACCGTATTCTGTGGCCACCCTGACATGGACATCCGCTCCCGCGTCCGCCAGCAATTTGGATATGGTCCTGCCCTCGCTTGTACCTGAAAAGATGAAGATGCCGCTCATAGGAACCTCAGCTCCATCGGTCTGCGGCATATCGCAACGGTCATGCCGTCCTTCGCGGTCTTCCTTCTTGTTATCTCTCCGCCGAAAGGCTTCACTGAAGACCTCTCGCAAACGCAGTCCACGGATGTTATGGACTTGACGAAATCGGATTTGGTGAACTCTCCCTCCAGGGACATCAATTCCTCGGACGTGTAGAATTTCGCAGGTACCCTGAAATGCTTCGCCAGCTCCAATATGGCCGCCTCGTCCTTCTTGAGGTCCACACTGCATACGGCCCCTATCCTCTGAGAAGGGATCCCGTCCTCCCTGAGGATCTCGGTCACGAACTCCCTCAGCTTCTCCGGATCTGTGTCGCGCTTGCATCCTATCCCGAGGATTATGTCCATCGGGACGAGCTTCATCGTGGTGTCGAACGGTTTCTTCTCGACATCCACCGAGATGCTGACTCCGAATTCTCCTGAATCTGCGGGAGTCAGCCCGACAGGGAGGTCCCCCTTCACCGGGATCTCGGTTGTGAATCCGACGAATGCGCCGTCCAGCACCCTGACCGAGACGTCCTGGGCCGTCTTGAGACCCATTATCCTGAGACCATTGACGGTCGCGAACGTATCCACGGAGAACTTTCCGTTGAGATCCGTGGCCGTCGTTATGATGGGTTCGGAACCCAGACGCTCAGCTATCCTGGCGGTGAGCGCGTTCGCTCCGCCGATATGTCCCGCCAACAGAGCAACGGTCCAGTGGCCGTGCTCATCCATTCCGATGACTGCGGGATCCGTCGCCTTTGATTTGATGTATGGCGCGATGTATCTGACCGCGATCCCGATCGCACCGATGAAGACAATCGCATCGCATTCCTCGAATGACTTACCGGTCCATTCGCTCGTCTTGCCCTCGATGCGCTCCACTCCCAGAGTGTCGCATTGAGTCTTGGCGAATATCCTCAGGTCCTCCTCGGGGAACGCTTCCTTGAGTCTGATCGCGGTCCGGCAACCGTTTGTGGAGAACGCCACGGCATTGATCCTCATAGTTCCTCACCCCTGATCTCCTCCATCATCTCGTCCGCGAGACTGGTCTTCGCCAGCAGCCCGTATACCGATGAGAACATGACGGCCGCCGTCCTGATCTTCCCTCCGGTGCGATGGTTCATATAGAATTCAACCTTGTCTATCAGGAGCTTGGAAACATCATCGATAAGGTTCTCCTCGTTGATGACGTCCAGCGCATCATCCGTCGAGATGCACCCCATGATCCTCTGGACTGTGGACATGGACGCTCCTGCCATGGCCGCATTGGCGGCAAGGATCTCCATCCTGGAATCCGCGTTACGGGAATGGGTGTTCATTATCCCTCCGGCGACCTTGACCAGCTTCCCAAGGTTGGATACCAAGACGATGTCCCTGTCGATCTCGACCGCGTAGTCGAGCATCTCCCCAACGAAATTGCTGCATTTGACCGCCTTCTCGGGATCTATACCGGGGAAACTCTGCGAGAACTCCTTTCCGTAGTTTCCAGGGACGACCAGAAGTACCCTGTTGCCCTGGGAGCGCATGTTCATCTCCACCTTGATGGTGTTGACCAGGGCCGTCTCGCTCATGGGTTCGACGATACCGCTGGTTCCCAATATGGATATCCCGCCCTCTATTCCAAGACGGGGATTGAATGTACGCTTGGCGATCTCCATCCCTTCGGGGACGGATATCTCGATGTCGAAACCGCCATCGTAATCGCTGTTGAAACGAACATCCTCGACGGCCTCCTTGATCATTGAACGTGGGACGCGATTAATGGCCGCGTTACCGACGGGCTGGTCCAATCCCTTCCTGGTGACCCTCCCTACACCGACGCCTCCGTCGATGTTTATCCCGGATTCCGATTTGGACACTTTGGAATAGACCAGCGTGCCGTGGGTGGCATCGATGTCGTCCCCGCCGTCCTTCCTGACAGCACAGGAAACGTAGGAATCCGTTATCTGCATATCTTCGACTGGCAGGTCCAAAGTTATGCCCTTGGGGGTATGGATGGTTACTGTGTCCACACTCCTCCCAGAAAGCAGTGCTTCAGTGGCTGCTTTGGTGGCTGCAGCTGCACAAGTGCCCGTAGTGTGGCCTCTTCTGAGCATTTTGTTGTTCACGAAAACGTAGGAATCGTCCGCCATGTTAAGTCTGCCCGCCGTACCTCTCCACGGTATAGGCTACAATATTTATTTTCGTTTGGTCTACCCATCCAAAAAGAAGGTGTACGTACGACAGGAAAGCTTTATGGAATCAGCGTAGGTCCCGGTGAGCCTGGACTCCTTACGATCAAGGCAAAACAGATCCTTGATTCATGCGATATCATCGCATATCCGGTCAAAACAGCGGGAGAGGGAAGTGTCGCCCTCAACATTATCAAACCCAACGTAGACGTGGACAGCAAAGAGGTCAGAGAATACGTTTTCTCGATGAATCCCGACTACGCGGAGCGCGAGAAGGGCTGGAAGAAGGCCTACGATGACATCTGCTCGGCCCTGGAATCCGGTAAGAGCATCGCCATGATCACCCTTGGCGACCTGAGCATTTTCAGTACGTACATGCGCATAGACAAGATGATCAAGGCCAGAGGATACCAGACCGAGCTCGTTCCCGGTGTACCCTCGTTCTGTCACGGTGCATCCCTTGCAGGAATTCCCCTTACCATGGGTGAGGAATCCCTGGTCGTCATCCCATTCAACGTATCCCAGTTCGACAAGCTTGAGAACGCCCTGGACAACCACGAGAACATCGTCGTCATGAAGGCTTACAAGCATGTGGACCAGATCACCGATATGGTCGTCAAGAAGGGACGCAGGATCGAAGATATCACGGTCATGAGCAACATCGGTATGGAGGATCAGTACATCGGACCTGTCGTCAAAGGTCGCGAATACGGTTACTTCACAACACTTTTAATCAAAACGGAGGAAAAAGAATGATAACATTCATTGGAGCAGGTCCCGGAGACCCTGAACTGATTACGATCAAAGGAAAGAACAAGATCCTCGAGGCCGATGTGATCATCTATGCCGGTTCTCTCGTGAACCCCGCCGTCTTGGACGGCCACAAGCCCGATGCGAAGATCTACGACAGCGCATACATGCACCTGGACGAGGTCATCGACGTCATGAAGAAGGCGGAGGATGAGGGAAAGAAATGCGTACGTGTCCACACTGGGGATCCCGCCATCTACGGCGCCCACAGGGAGCAGATGGACAGGCTCGACGAGCTCGGGATCGATTACGAGGTCATTCCCGGAGTCAGCTCCGCATTCGGAACCGCCGCTGTCCTCAAGAAGGAGTACACCCTACCCGGAGAGAACCAGAGTCAGACAGTCATCTTCACCAGGATGGAGGGCAGGACACCCATGCCTCCGGGAGAGAAGCTCGTGGACCTGGCAAGGCACAGGGCCACAATGGTCATCTTCCTATCCGTCGGATTCCTCGACGAGCTCTCGAAGCAGTGCATCGAGGGAGGCTATCCTCCGGAGACCCCTGTCGCCGTCGTGTACAAGGCTACATGGCCCGACCAGAAGATCGTCATCGGAACCCTTGCAGACATCGAGCAGAAGGTCAAGGACGCAGGCATCACCAAGACCGCGCTCACCGTCGTCGGAAACTTCCTCGAAGGGGACTACAAGCTCTCCAAACTCTACGACAAGCACTTCACCACAGAGTTCCGCAAGGCGGTGGATGAATGAAAGGAAAACTCCACGTGGTCGGTTTCGGCCCCGGCGGCAAGGAGCACATGACATTCAAGGCCGCCGATGTCATCCAGAACGCAGATGTCGTCACAGGATACACCACATACGTCAACATGATCAAGCCCTACTTCCCCGACAAGACCTACAAGGCGACGGGGATGATGAAGGAGGTCGACCGCTGCAAGATGGCGATCGAGGATGCCATGGCAGGCAAGGATGTCGCCATGATCTCCTCCGGAGACTCCGGAATCTACGGTATGGCAGGGATCATCTACCAGCTGGCGGACGAGATGAAGGCCGACATCGAGATCGACACCGTCCCCGGAATAACAGCTGCCTCCACAGCGGCATCCGTCCTCGGAGCCCCGCTGATGCACGACCTGGCGATCATCAGCCTGTCCGACCTCATGACCCCCATAGACCTCATCATGAAGCGCGTGGACTGCGCAGGCCAGGGAGACATGATAGTCTGTCTCTACAACCCCAAGAGCAAGGGCAGGACGGAATACCTGAATCAGACTCAACAGATATTGTTGAAACACCGCTCGGCCGACACCCCTGTCGGTATCGTCCGCAACGCCGGACGCGATGACGAGCGGAAGGAGATCACCACATTGGGCGATCTTGACAAAGCGGACGTGGACATGTTCTGCATGGTCATCATCGGCAATTCGCAGACATATGTCGCAAACGGACGCATGATAACTCCCAGAGGATACAGAATCTGAGGTGTGTTGAAATGGCTATATCAGTAGTGAAACCAGAGGATATTGAGAAAAGAAGCATGGAGATAATCACATCCGAACTGAACGGCAGGACATGGCCCGAGCCCCAGTTCTCGATAGTGAAGAGGTGCATACACACCTCCGCGGACTTCGACTACGCTGACAATCTTAGATTCTCCAAGGACGCCGAGAACATCGGGGTCCAAGCCCTGAGGAACGGTGCACACATCGTCACCGACACCAAGATGGCCGCAGCGGGGATCAACAAGAACAAGCTGAAGGAGTACGGCGGAGAGGTCCACTGCTTCATAAGCGACGACGATGTCGTCAAGGCTGCTAAGGAAAGGGGATGCACCCGTGCCACCATCTGCATGGAGAAGGGTGCCGAGATCGCGAAGGAACACCCGGTCATATTCGCGATAGGGAACGCCCCCACTGCCTTGGTCAGACTGGCGGAGATGATCGATGCGGGAGAGCTTAAGCCTGCTCTGATCATCGGCGCCCCGGTGGGATTCGTGAACGTCGTCGAATCTAAGGAACTCATCCTCGAGAGGGATGTACCCTACATCATCCCTGTTGGCAGGAAGGGCGGCTCCAACATAGCCGCCACCATCTGTAATGCCATGATGTATTACAAGGGTTGAAACGCCCAGGTGATAGGATGTCCAAGAAAGCGATATTGGTTGTGAGCTTCGGAACGAGTTACAAGGAGACCCGTGAGAAGACCATCGACGCGGTCGAAAAGGCCGTTGCCGAGAAGTACAGCGGCTGGGAGGTCAGAAGGGCCTTCACCAGCAAGATGATCATAAAGAAGCTGAAGGAGCGCGACGGCATCTTCATCGACTATATCGATGAGGCGCTGCAGAGACTCGCCGATGACGGATTCGAGCAGGTGGTCGTGATGCCCACCCATATTATGAACGGGACCGAGTACGATTTCGTCGCGCACATCTCAGCGGATTTCAGGGACAAGTTCAAATGCCTCAGGATCAGCAAGCCGCTGCTCACGACCGACGAGGATTACGATGCGGTCATCGGAGCGATGGACAAGGCGTACTTCTCGAGAATCTTCAAGGACACCTCGGTCGGAAAGGCCATTGTCTTCATGGGACACGGGTCCGAGCACTATGCGAACTCCGCATACTGTCAGCTGCAGATGAAGCTGATGACCTTGGGCTACGACCATGTCTATGTAACGACGGTCGAGGGATACCCGTCCTTCGATGATACGTTGAAATTCATGGCTGGACACAAGTACAGCAAGGTCGTTCTCGCTCCGTTCATGATGGTCGCGGGAGACCATGCCACCAACGATATGGCGGGGGACGACGAGGACTCCCTGAAATCAAAGTTTATCGATGCGGGCTGCGAAGTCGAATGCCTGCTCGAGGGACTCGGGGAGCAGAAAGCCTTCCAGGACCTCTTCCTTGATCACTTGGCAGACGTAATCAAACAATGAAACACCGGTGGGAGCGATCCCACCTTTTCCCTTCATACCTTATAATCGACTATCCAATCGAACAGGGCTATCGCAGATTGGTAATCCATGTAGTCGTATCTGTTCGGATAATCGTCGAGATGCTTCACCACAGCCGCCTCGGGATGATATTGGATACCGAACGCGCATGTCTTGTCGGTCCTTTCCAGAGACTCTATTATCCCGATACCGTCGGTGTAAGTGCGCCCGGTGACTTTGAGTGCGGTGCCTTCGACATCGAGAACGGCCTGATGATGCCATGACGGGACCTTACGGACTATCTCTGTGCCCATCACCTCGTATATCTTCGAATCCCTATCGATCACCACATCGTGTGGCGCATAATCTCTGTACGCGCCTGGCGACGAGCGTTGGTTCCTGTGCTCATAATGATACTCTGCTGAATGCTCTTCGAAGTATTCGGGAATGTCCTGAATCATCTCCGCGCCTGATACGACCGCGAGCATCTGCATCCCTCTGCATACGGCCACCAACGGAATATCCATGTCGAGACAGTATGTCATACATATGTAATCGGACACATCCCTCTCGGGTTCGAACACCTTGTCCTCATCCGTACCGCCCCAATCCTGCGGGTTGCGGTAGAGGTTGTAACTGATATCGTCCCCTCCGGGGAATACGACGAAATCGATGCCGTCCATCATCTCCTCTACACTGGAATTATGCCATGTGGTCTCTTTCACGATATCCGCGGCATGACGGTCCAACGCCCCGTTCTCATCGATGCCTTCCAAAAGCTTCCCGGACGCGTCATACGATAGGTCGTAGGAGAATACCTGTCCGAGACGGACCGGGATCGCACCGGCAGCCTCTATGGACCTGAACGTGTTCACATAAGATTCGGCAGATGCGTTTGGACGCCAGGTCACTCCGATTGTTATGCCATCATCACGTTCGGAATGCGGAAGGCTCGCCACGACTGCTATTCCCGAGATGAGGACAATAAGTGCTGCGATGACTGCCAAAACCTTGCTGCGGTCGTCCATTTAGGGACAGAATTCACATACCTCCTTTTATCGATTGCTTTCTTATAGCATTGAGGAAACCCTCGGTTTAGCGTCAGAATTAATGATTCAACAGAATTATCTAGGAACCTTAGACACCGAACCGAAAGTGGAAAAGGGATGTCTG
>SUST01000027.1 GCA_015063285.1 Thermoplasmata archaeon | reverse complement strand
CGTCTGAGGAAGAACGGGAAGGCCCACAACGAGGCGCTCATAGCATGCGCCCGCAAATTGCTCACAGTCGTTCGTTCGGTATTGATCAACGACCGGCCGTACTCCTCCGACATGCGCCTGCTGGCGCAGTCGAGGGAGATGGCCGATTCGGAGGATATGTTCACAGAATGATATCATCGGACAACACCCCGCCGGGAATCGTCAGGGAAGTAATTGCAGAATCCATTTTGCTCATGCCTCTCGGGGCATCGACCGAACGAGAACATTGCACAGTACCTGCCGACTATCGAAGCAGTGAAGACCGGACCTGCGCACCTGCGTGCGCATGGCCGCAGAATAAAATGACGCCCGGGTCGTGAGAAGGGTCCGAACAGTTCAAACCACGTCTTTTTGCGCGATATCCTAGCGAAAGCTATGCCAATGTTTATCAGAAATCGATGACAATGTAACCTTTGCGGGTCACTTTTGATGGAATAAATGAGTGGACAGGGCGAGATTCGAACTCGCGACCTCTACAATGCCAATGTAACGATCTTCCAACTGATCTACCTGCCCAGTGGATAATCGCACATATACTTGCCGTAAATAAACATTTTGATTAGGTGCATCCTTTGATCTGAACATCTAAACTATCCAGACATTGTTTGCACTCGATCTGAAGCGTCGGTAGAAATGCAGTCCGGGCCGGGTAAGTCGTTTGTGGTTGGGATGTTATGTTACTGACAATGGACTGCGTGGTGTATTGATTTCGCTACTTGCCTTCCGGCCCGACTGATTGCACAATCTGACCGGATGTATTTGAAAAACTCCCAGTGATACTCAGTGTTCACGAGAACGGTTGCACATTCACTGAGTGAACCTGTACTCCTCGCCAGCGATCTTGGTGGGGTACTTGTTGTTCACACAGGCAAGACAAAGGTCCTCTGCCTTGAACCCGATAGCCTCCACAAGACCCTCCAGACTGATGTATCCGAGGGAATCCGCTCCGATGATCTCGCGGATCTCTTCGATGGAGTGCTTGTTGGCGATGAACTGGTCCCTGGTCTTCATGTCGACACCGTAGAAGCAGGGTGCGATGACGGGAGGGCATCCGATGCGGACGTGTACCTCTTTAGCACCCGCATCCTTGAGCATTCCGATGAGGATCTTCAGGGTTGTTCCCCTTACGATGCTGTCGTCGATGATCAGAACCTTCTTGTCCTTGACGGCGCTCCTGATGGGGATCATCTTCATGGAAACGGCCGTCTCCCTGAGCTTCTGCTCCGGAAGGATGAATGTCCTGCCTGCGGCACGGTTCTTCATGAATCCCTCTTCGTAGGGGATTCCTGCCTCGATGGCGTATCCGATCGCGTGTGCGCGTCCAGAATCGGGTATCGGCATGACGAAGTCGACGTCGGCGGGGCATTCCCTTGCCAGGACCCTTCCGATCTCCCTGCGGACATCGTAGACGGTCTTTCCGTCGATGACCGAATCGGGCCTTGCGAAGTACACCCACTCGAACATACAGTGTGCGCGGGGGTGATCCTCTCCGTAAGGTGTGAATTTGTAGCTTGTGTTGGTGATCTCGCAGATCTCCCCGGGCTCGACATCCCTGATGACCTCTCCCTTGAGGGCCTCAATCGCGGAGCTCTCGGACACGAGCATGTATCCTCCGTCGAGCTTTCCGAGGATCAGGGGTCTGAAGCCGTATCTGTCCCTGAATCCGTATGTCTTGCCGTTGATAGTGAAAACCACAGAATAAGCGCCGTCGAGCTCGTCCATGATCTTGTGGACCGCCTCGATCGGATCGAAGTCGACAAGGTACTTACCGAGAAGCCTGAGGATCAGTTCGCTGTCGGATCCTGTGAAGAAGACCCAACCCTCCTTCATGTACTTCTCTTTGAGCTCGTTATAATTGGTCAGCTCACCGTTGTGAGCCACGGCGATCTCGCCGAAGTTGGTCGAAACGTTCAGAGGCTGGGTGTTCTCGTAACCGACCGCACCCATAGTTGCGTACCTGACGTGACCTATTCCCGAATGGCCGGGAAGCTGGGAAAGGGAGCTTGTGGGGATGGCCACGTTGACCAATCCCTGTCCCTTGACGGTCCTAATGGTGGCGCCGTTGTAGACAGAGATCCCTGCGCTCTCCTGTCCGCGGTGCTGTATGATGGTGAGTGCTGTGTACAAATCAGAAGCCACATCGTAATCGGCAGAAATCGCGACTACTCCGCAACTATGATTCGGACCAGCCATCTCACATCACTCGCGGAGTTTGGCCCAAGCGTATGTTCTCATCTTTGCGGTCTTTCCGTAACCGCAGGAAGCACAGACTCCCTTCCTGACGTGGTAGGCGCGCTTTCCGCACCTGCGGCAGGGGATGTGTGTCTTGTACTTGTTGTGCCTTCCCTGTGCGGGTGTACCTGCTCCAGACATTTTTGTTCTCTCCTGTGGATTGTGATTTTCGTCCGTCCTCTAGGGACGAACACACCGTCACGATAGAGCCTACCGTGGGTGATACTTTTTGAGGCTATAAACAAAGTATATTTTAAGGTAGCGGTTCGGTCGAATCCCTTAAATCGATGTCAGATTCAGTTCTCCGCTTCCTTTCCGCGTACCCTGCTGAGCAATTTGGGTCCGTACCTGCAGATAACGATGCACAGTATAATCGTTGCGAATGCCGTGATGACCCTCTGCACCGTGTTCAGATCCGTAGGGAACCAGCTGGTGGTGGGTATAGTGAAGAACGGGGCGAAGATCAGAGTTGCGATGAATCCGTGCAGCAGCAGTATCCCGAGACTGTGCTGGCCTGCGATCTCGATCAACTTGGATAATACAGGGATCTTCGAGAACAGCTTGGCCAGATACAGATACACGACGAACATGCAGACAGCTTCGATGACATAGGGGAACAGCGACCATACACCATGATTGCCGAACTCGAGATAATCGAACTTCACTCCCGGAGGGAGGATGAAGCACAGGCCTACACCTGCCACCAGGCACACGACCAGAGGAAGCCAATACCTTCCGGATCTCCATTCCAAGGATTCGATCTTATCCAAGAGATTGACCTTGGCCAGAGTTGCACCTATCAGCATGAAGCATGCGGCTATGGGCGCCAGGTGGAATTGGAACGGCATCTTCACATTCCAGAACAGAACGATCAATACGGTCACTCCCAGAAGGGCAGCGATGGCGACGGCTATCTTCCTATAGTCGTTCATCACATAATCCGCAAGGGTGTAGAATATGAGGAATCCGCCCATCATGGCCCACGGGTAGTAATAACCGACGCACGTGCAGCATGCAGCATGAGTGGGATTCATAGCGTCTTTAACGAAGAGGTCGTCCAGATCCATGGTCTCTATGAACGCATCAAGGATGTCCGAGATGTCGGAAGGCTGCCCCATCAGCGCCAGCCAGCAGTATGTTATGATGGGCAATGCGACAGCACATATGACGAGCGCCACAAATAGCTGGAGAGTACGCTTCTTGATGTTCTCCATTATGCTTCTGCCAGGTCTGTAGAAGTATCCCGACAGCAGGAAGAATGTCATCAATCCGAGGTACAGTATCTGAAGGACGAGAGGCTGTACCCTCCCCTCCTCGCTTCCGGTGTTGGTCAGCAGCACTATGTGAACCAAGACAATAAGGATGATTATGACTCCTTTCAGAACGTCGGGTGAAGCGAGACGCGCATTGGCTGCTGGACCATCCATGAGAGAGAATCTAATCGCTCACTAATAAAGGGTGGCATCAGTTTAGATAAACGCACCAATCGTGGGTGCGTCCAAACGATCCATGTCGTAGAAGATGATCGCTTCTCTTACACCCTCGGCCCCTACACCCGTTCCCATGAAATGGTCGAGCATAGACATCCTCCATAACAGATCCATGACGGTGACAGCCATGCTGCCGAAGTAGGAGTTGGTCATGTCGTCCTCGTACCCGTTGAGGTCCATGATGGAGAAGACGCTTCCCATGAAGCTGTCCCTCTGGTTGAGGGTGTTGACATAATCGATCAGGACCTTGGTGCCCTCGGGATCGGGTAGCCTGAGAGCGATCGCATCCGCATCGACGGAACCCTTCTGGTGCATATCCCCCTCATCATCCATGACCTTCCACTCTATCTTTCCGTTCTGGGCCATGAACATGTTCCAATTCCAATCCTTGTCGCAGTACACAGGCACACTCAATGGATCGTTGGATGACATGGAATCCATGGCAAGATCGCGTCCTGCCTCTTCCAGCGACGGCATGTCGAGCTGAGTCTCCGGACGGATGCCTGCCAATGCCATGATGGGTTCCACCGTGGACATGTCCATGATACGGCTCAGGTACCCTAGGCTGGAGAACATCGATGCGTTCTCGGAGACGGTCATACGGAGCATCGAGGGATCCTGGTAGACCCCTGCCTCCTTGCAGTTGGAGAAGAATTCGCGGTAGACCTCCTTGGATTCCGCCAGCGCCTCCGCTATCCTTCCTTCGGCGGCCTTGACGAGCGCCTTCGCCTCTGCCACGGCATCGTTGCCCTTTCCGTACCAGGCACCTCTGCATGAGAGGTCCAGTTCGACCTTGACCTTATCGCTTGCATAGAGGTGGTATGGGAACTGTCTGCAGTAGGCTGTCCTGTGGTCGTAGACCTTGCATCTCCTGTTCTCAAGGAAGACGCAGGAACCGCAGCCCTTCTTCAGAGCGAGGGCGTTGTATGGCTGAGGGCCTTTGGTCCTTACGAGGAACTGGGGGTAATTCTTCTTGAAGAACGGACGCTCCTCCGGGAGTACCTCCGGCTGACAGAGGCAGCACATACCGCACTCCTCAGGACATGAGACCAGCTTTCCCATTACCTCCGAATAATCGACCTCGTATTCAGGCAAACATATCCTCTCCCCTGCATTCTCCGCAGAATTCGTAACCGTCCACCTGTACCTCGCCCCTTATTATTACCTTATCGGGGAAGATTGCCTCCATACCAGCATACTGGGTGTGTCCGCATTTGCTGTGAAGCGCCTTCGGATCGATCCTGGTGACCTTCCTCATGTCGAAGATGCAGAAGTCGGCATCGTTACCGACCTTTATCTCGCCTTTAGGCAGAGAGAATGCCTGTCCGGGTGCTGTGGAACCCATCCTGACAGCCTGTGAGATCGGGATCGTGTCCTTGCGGACCATGTTCATGACAATGGGCATGGTGGTCTCCACTCCGGGCATACCTCCCGGTGCTGAATCGAAATCCTTACTCTTCTCGGCCAGGGTATGTGGGGCATGGTCCGTTCCGAACATGGTGATATCTCCTGCCAGGAACCTATTGTAGAGCGCGTCGCGGTTGTTGATGTCGCGTATCGGCGGGTTGACCTTGAAGAATGCATCGCTGTTGCGGTCAACCTCGAACATCATATGATGCATGGTGACCTCTGTCGTGAATCCGGCGTTCGTGGCCAAATCCAATCCCTCGGGAGTGGTGATATGGCAGATGTTGATCTTCTTGCCCGAGAAATGCTTCGCCAATCTCGAGATGGCGTTGTGCTCCGCTTTCGCGGGACGGTTCCTGAGATGATCCCTTGTACAGTTCTCAGGTTCCTTCAGTATCATCGAATCGTCCTCCGCATGGACGCTGACACGTTTGCCTGTGGCTAAAGCATCCGCCACTGCGGGGACGAGTTCCTCATCATCGTTCAGAAGGATGTTTCCGGTCGTCGAACCCATGAACAGCTTGAAACCTGGGACGTATCTGGCCATCATGCCTGCGTTGATGTTAGGCGTTATCGCTGCGAACAAACCGTAATCCACATAGGAACGTCCTTTGATGTGCGCCTTCTTGTCCATCAGCGTGTCCAAGTCGTAGACGGCAGGTTTTGTATTGGGCATGTCCAGGACCGTCGTGACTCCGGCATGCACCGCAGCCAAGGTCCCTGTCGAGAAATCCTCCTTCTGCGTCATCCCCGGATCCCTGAGATGCACATGGGGGTCCACGAAACCGGGAAGGACGGTCATACTGGTGCCCAGTTCGACCCTTCTCTCTCCGCCGCTCACATAGCTTCCGACTGCGACGATCTTCCCTTCGTTGATCCCTATCTCAGTATACTTGAGCTCTCCGTTGACGAAGGCCCTTCCCATCAGAACTGTTTCGATATCCATGTCACTCAACGGTCTCTTCTGCGGGTTCAGCTATCTTGATCTTCCTCTTGACCAAACAATCCTCGTTGGTCCTGCATGCCGCCACCCTCAGATTCTTATCGAAATCCGAGACAGCATCCTTGATGAAATCGGGCGTAGGTGACGCTTGGACAAGGGCTGTGAGTCCGGCCAAGATCTCGAATCCTGATGCCATGAAATGCCTCTGCACGTCGGGGTCCAGGAATGCTTTGAAAACGGTGGCGATTAATTCCTCGCCCTTCCTCTTCGCCAGCTCAGCATTGTCCTTCTGGATGGACATCATCCTTTCGATGATTTCCTTGTTGTCAGAGACGAATCTGTCGATGTCCTTCTCGGTCACCATGTCATTCCCTCTTGAATTTGATAATGAGTTCATCGTCTATGAAATCTGCGCCTAGGATCTCTGCTGAGATCAAGGAATCAGGAAGATGGATATTGCGTTTCTGACTTCCAACATGGACCATGAGGGAAGTGGAATCCACACGGAACAGTTCGACATCGGCAGCCTCTACGAACGGCATCTTCATGACCAGATGGTCCTCACCGTTCTCCGTACGGAAGGACATCGGACTCTCTGAGGAGTATACCATCGTAGGATCCTCGTCGCCGTAGATCTCCTGGGCCATCGCATCCAGCATCTCCAGTCCCCTGAGCTCGACATTCCTCATGTGGCAGTATTTGATCTCCATGGGGTCGAATGCCCTGTGGATCTCTTCCAGACGCTCTGCCTGCTCCTTTTTCTTGAGCTTGAACAGAGTGGTGTTCAGCACCTCGTCAGGATAGAGCTTGTTCACCACCAGCATCTCCACATTCCTGTTGTACAGGCTGAGATAGGTGTATGCGCGCATGGTCTCCTTGATGACCATCTGTTCTGGATTCAGCACCAGCCTCACTGTGGTGCACTTCGGATCATCCAGTATCTCACTCACACTCTGGAATGTCTCTTTCAGGATGTCGACCGTATCCATCACCTCCGCCGAAGGGAGAGGTACGTTGGATACTTTACCTACGGTCATACGGGCCAATGCCATGAGCTTCTTGAAGGTACCGTAGAATCTCATCACATACCAATTGGCGGCCTCAGGCAGGCTTAGAAGCCTGAGAGTCTCCCCTGTAGGAGCGGTATCCATGACAATAACGTCGTAGCTGTTCTCTCTGTAGAACTGATTGACGTAGAACAATGCGGAGATCATCTCCATCCCTGGAAAAATCGCCATCTCCTCCGCAGTGATACTTCCCATCCCCTGGGAGACCATGAAATCGGCGACATATGACTGGATGTCGGACCATTTGGTCTTCATCTCGTGGATGATATCGATCTCCAGCGCATCGAAGTTCTCTGAGATCGTCTTGATCTCGCTTCCGAGATTGATGCCCATGGAGTCGCCCAGAGAGTGCGCGGAATCCGTACTCATCAGAAGCGTGCGGTATCCCAACTTGGACAGCCTGTATGCCGTGGCAGCCGATGTGGAAGTCTTTCCCACTCCGCCCTTCCCGGTGTATATGATCAGCCTCATCGGTTTGAGAGTAACCGTGGAGATATATTGACATTTTTATCATAGGACTTTGAGGAAACCCTCGGTTTCCTCTATGTGATCGCAGATCCCTCTGCTCTCCATCCATCAGCTCGGAGACTGAACA
>SUST01000026.1 GCA_015063285.1 Thermoplasmata archaeon | reverse complement strand
CTCATTCGTCTTCGATTATCTCTTCCGGAGCACCAGCGAACTTCACCAATGCGTATTGCTCCATGAAGTGGAGGTTACCGGGAAGTACAAGGGTGAACAAAGGCTCTCCGAGATCCATCTTCAGAAGGTCCTGGGGATATCCTGCGAAGATCTTCTCGTTAGGCGATCCGACCTGGGATGCGACGCAGAGGATGGTCTTGTCATCGATGAGGCCCTCCTGCCATTTCTCCTCCCCGAGCATCAGCCATTCAATTGCCTCGTGTGCGGTCATATAGCGCATCTCATCCGCATGGATGTCCAGAAGGATCATGGTGTGCAGACCGAGTTTCTTGTTCTGCATTATGTGGTCGTAAGGGGATTTGGGGTGGTAGCCCTGCTCGATGAAAGGAAGTGTCACCGCCCTTCCGAATTTGTAATTCTGGAGACCGAACACAGTAGGGCATGCGGAGAAGATCGTGATCCCGTTGATCAGTCTCACAGGGATGCCCAGCTCGGCGGCTTGGATCCTGAGGTCCACATGGGTGGTTGCTGACATGGTGTCGCCAGCAGTTATGAAACCGACCCTCATCTCCATGGCATCCTTGATGATGTTGTCGGATTCCTCGACCTGAGCTCTGTACAGCACCTTTATCTTCTTTCCGATGACCTCCTCCAGTTCCTCCACCTTGGTACCGATGAGGAACGACGTGTAGAATTCTGCATAGATCTTGTCGCATTCTTTCAGTGCGTTCAATGCTTTGACGGTCATTCCGTCCGTGCCGCTGAGGCCGAGTCCAACGAAGATGAGTTCGGAAGTCATCAGACTTCCAATACAATCGACTCTATAAAAGTAATCAGTGGAGGCTGCTCTTTCAGTTCTCATATACCATGATGTTTGGCAAAAAATGACAGAGAATCGATAAGGACATCAAGCGACTTCCTTCAGATTCATGTAAGCGCCGACGATGGTGGCAAGGGATGCGATCAGTAAGAGGTATTCCCCGAAGGCCACGTCTATGCCGTTTAGATCGTTGGTGGCTAGGATCATGACCGCTGAGAAGAAGAGCAGTACCGCTCCGTCGAAGATCAACCAATATCCTAAGCGGTTGTTATAGAGGTCAGGTTTGAATATGCCTATGATGGGTTCGAAGATCGTACAGGCGCCGAATACGAATATGAAGGTGGGGGCATACTTGGCGATAAGATTGAGGACCCCATTTCCTTTGTCGAATGCCTCCTTCAGGTCCCACGCTGAATAATCAACACTAAAGGCTGTGAATGTGCCGCAGGCCAGATACAGGGGGATCATGGCGAGTGCACCTCCTGCTATCATCAGTATGGTCGACAGTTTCATCATGTTCTATCGTTCCCTCAATCGTTATTCTGCTCTTATTTCGAATACAGGTGTTAAAGCGAAATCGAAACTGCAGGATATAAAATCATAAGAACGGGGGATTACCCCCCGTAAATGGTTAGGATCACTCTTTGACCAGGGTGACGAGGGCGTCCACGGCGTAAGCGCCCTTGCCCTCGACCTGCACGATGACCGGGTTGATCTCCAGTTCGTGGATCTCGGGGTTCTCAACCGCGATGAGGGCGATTCTCTTGATCGCTTCTTTCATTGCGGGGATATCGGACTTCGCAAGCCCCCTTGCACCGGACATGAGCTTGTATGCCTTGGTGGACGTGATCATCTCATCGAGCTGCTCCTCGGTCATGGGCACGTGGGCCTGGGAGATCTCCCTGAGGATCTCGACGTAGATTCCTCCGAGTCCGAAGGATACGACGGGGCCGAACTGCACGTCGCGGATCATGGACAGGATGACCTCCTGACCGGAGACCATCTGCTGGATGGAGACTCCGTCGATCTTGGCGCCGGGCACGTTCTTAGTACAGGAATCCATGATCTTGGTGTATGCCGCTTTGGCGTCATCCGCGTTCTTGACCCCGACAACGACTCCTCCGACATCGGTCTTGTGTTTGATGTCGGGGGATACGATCTTCATGACGACCGGGTATCCGATCCTGTCGCATTCCTTCGCGGCCTCGTCTGCGGAGTTGACCGTGGCCTCTCCGGGAGTGGGGACGCCGTATGCCTTGAGGATCTCCTTTCCTTCTGCCTCGGACAGTGAGTCCCTTCCCTCGGCCTTTGCCTTGTCCAGGATCTTCTTGGCAGCTTCTCTTCCTCCGCCGGTGGCAGTGGGGTAGGACATGGGGGTGTGCGACTTCTCCTTGTTGATCGTGTATGTCCTCAGGACATCGAGTGCGTGGATTGCTCTGTCCGGAGTGGGGTATGTGGGGATTCCCGCCTCCTTGAGGTAGCTGTTGGCCTTGTCGCACTTGTGACCGCCTGCGAAGCAGACTACGAACGGTACTGGAATCTGGTCCTTGATCTCCACGATGGACTGGGCGACGGCCTCGAGATCCGCTGTGTCGAGCGGTGATCCCATGA
This sequence comes from Thermoplasmata archaeon, assembly GCA_015063285.1. Taxonomy (NCBI): domain Archaea; kingdom Methanobacteriati; phylum Thermoplasmatota; class Thermoplasmata; species Thermoplasmata archaeon. Next base: position 10,994 of record SUST01000026.1, on the reverse strand, counting down.
TGACCAGTGCGCCGACTTCGGGGTCGTGCGAAAGGATGTCGATGACCTCTTTGAAGTACTCGGGCTTCGCGTCTCCGCGTATGTCGATGGGGTTTGTGACTCCGGCGACAGTGGGGACCCTGGTCCTGATCTCGGCGATTGTCTCGTCCGAGAACTTGACTGCATGGACATTCTTGGCATCGAATGCCGCATCTGCGGACATGACTCCGAGACCTCCGGCGTTGGTGATGATTCCCAATCCGCCTTTCTTCATCTCGCTGCATCCGCTGAATACGTTGAGGACATCGAACATGTCATCAAGGCTGCTTGCCCTGTAGACGTTAAGCTTCTTGAATATGACATTGTTGACTGCATCAGCTCCTGCCAGCGAACCTGTGTGGGATGACGCTGCCGCTGCTCCCGCCTGAGTCCTTCCGGACTTGTAGACGACGATGGGCTTCTCTACAGGCATGTTCTCGATCGCGGATACGAACCTGTGTCCGTTGGAGATTCCCTCACAGTACATTCCGATTACCTTCGTGTTGGGGTCCTCGGAGATCTCGGGAATGATGTCTGCCTCGTCCAAATCGGCCTTGTTACCGAATGTGACGAAGTTGGCGATTCCGATCTTGTTGAAATATGCCCAGTCGATGATGGACGATCCTACCGCTCCGGACTGGGAGAAGATGGATATGTGTCCCTTTCTGGGAAGCAGGTGGGCGAAGGTCGCGTTGACTCCTGCCCAGGGATTCATGTTACCGAAACAGTTCGGTCCGAAGAACTTGACATCCGCTTCCTTTGCGGCTGCAACGAGCTTCTGCTCGAGGATCTTTCCCTCGGGGCTGTCCTCTTTGAATCCTGCGGTCAGGATGGTGGCGCAGTGGCAGCCGTTCTTCTTCAGGTTCGCCATCTCATCGGGTACGAATGCGGCCTTGATGGAGATGACTGCGAGATCCACGGGTTCGGGAATCTCGGTGATCGATGTGTATGCTTTGAGACCCTGTATCTCTCCGCCTTTGGGGTTTACGGGGTACAGGTGGCCGGTGAAACCGGCATTGATCATGTTCTTGAGAAGCATTCCACCTAGCTTCGTTTCATCATTGGAGGCTCCAATGATGGCTACAGAGTTGGGTGTCAGTAGTCCTTTCATGCGTGGTAATCTATGACCTTTATTAAAATACCTTGGTAGGATACGCATAGTTTTCAACGAATATCAATAAATTCAATCCTGATTTCGTAAAATTAATATTATATTTCTACGAATTCAGCAGAATTCGTCATATGTCTAACAAAAATAGTAAGTTTTACGGTTATTGTTGCCTTTAGTTCGTCAATCGACGATTTGCAATAACGTCACTTTAAAATCTGTCGAATAGGCCTTTGACCTTGTTCATTGGTTTGAACACAGGTTCGACCAAGCGTCTTGCATGTCCGATGACGTAGGCCATCTGCAGTTCCTTGGTCGAGTCGGGGAAGTATCCTAATACCCTGTCCCTTCCGAAAAGGTAAGCGCTCATGATGATGTTCGAATGGAATCCTCTGATCCTGAGGCTCAGACCTTTCCTGATCATCCTCTGCGATGCCATGAGCGCGCTCTCCTTGGAATCCGAGAAGATGAACAGAACTTGTTGTCCCTCCCAAAGCACTGGATTGGGTTGGAGCATATCGTGCTTCTCCCTCCATCTGCCCCATTCCTTGACCAAGGGGACCGTGGACTCCTTGTCCTTCAGGACATCCCATACGGTATCCATGAAAGAATTGAGCTCGTCGCCCTGCAGTATGAAGATTTCATACTTGTCCCTCTTACCGTGCGTCATTGAGGAGACCAGTTCCTCCAGATCCTTGTCGGAGATCATTCCTCCGTCGAACATCTTGTCTTTCTTGATGGAGGAGAATACGGTCTCATCGCCTTTCTCTCTGGGGAGGAGCTCTATGGCTCCCTTGGGACAGCTCGAAACGCAATGGGAGCATTCAAGACATTCGTTGCCCACCTCTCTGGCCTTACGATCCTCTATCACGATGTTGTTCTTTAGGCACATCTTGGCGCATTTGCCGCACCCGACGCATTTGTCCAGATCTATCCTGAGGTGGTTCATCCAGATACCTGTTGGATTCCTAGAATAAAAACAATAGTATTGACCATTAGCGAATATTGAATTAAGATGGGGCAAAAGCCCCTATTTAAATAGATGGGCATCGAATACGAACACGTCGTTCTGGCGAAGGGGCGTGATTCGTGATCGCCATGTGCACGGGACGGCGAACAGTGGCCCTATCCCAACTTAGTTGGGCTCCCGCAGGAGTTGGTGACGCGTCGTCACTGCGATGACTGGGGGCCAACGTAGGGTCCGACACATACCCCCCGGATAAGTCAGTGCTCCGAGATCGGCGTCACCGTCGTAACCATGAAAGAGTGTGTTAGTCCGCGGGGGACACCTCGCTCCAGAGGGTCATCCCCATTCTCTTCAGGCTGTCCTGCATCTCATTGAATTCAGGAAGGTCCTGAACTATCTTCTTCGCATTTTTGATCTTCTCGCTGGGGTCGTCATCAAAGCCTTCATTGACGAAGACCAGCTGAGAATAGAGGGCGAAATCTATGAGGTCGTCAGGCACATATATGCAGTCCAGCCTGCGGTTCAAGCAGACAGTCTTCATGAGCACGCTTGACTGCCCGACAGATTTGCCGTCCCACAGGGGCGCCCATCTGATCACAAGGTCGGGGTCGTATTCGATCATGCCGTCCCTTACGAGTCTCTGATAGCTGTTCATAAGGTCATGGTGGCGACCCTTGGTACCCTTGCTGACACCTGATATCCTGGAGAGGTAGATCGGACGGTTCTTTTCCAAAAACATCTCTCCGGTAACATATTCGACCAGTTCGTCTGAGTAGGGTTCCTTGGCATGGATGCATATCCTTCTGAATACCGTCTCTGCCACGGATTCCAGGACTTCCTTCGGAGCATCCTCCAGATAGTCGCTCAGCCATATGTCGATCCATGTTCCTGTGCGTATCCAAGACACTTTTAGGTTCTTCTCCGAAGAGAATCCTGCGGTGACTTCGTTGTAACCGTACTTTTCGCCTTCTGATACGAATATGCGGTTCAACATCCCTTCTTTGTCCATTATTATTTCCTGCGTTTGCAACGCAGAAGCTAAACGTTCTAGTGGGGAATATAAAGCCGATATGCTGCGGTCAATGTGACAAATCCGCTCTCTTTAGACAATTTTTAAACCGATGCTTTGGAATTCATGATTCATGCAGGAAGATCCTAAGCAACGTGAGATCACCGAAAAGATCCTTAAGGCAACAGAAGAGATGTATGGGTTCATACCAGTAACCAACAAGGTACTGAGCGTCCGTCCAGACATATTCGTTCCAGCGGCCGGTTTCTCAAAGTGTGTTCTGGAGAATGAGAACGCAGCCATCGAGAAGAAGTTCAGATATCTTCTGGCGATATCTGCTGCAGCAGCCATCGGAGGAGAGCATTGTCTGAAGGTTCAGATCCAACATGCAAAAGACGCCGGAGCATCCAAGGATGAGATCCTAGAGAGCATCATGATAGGTTCTTACATGTCCATGACACGTTCGCAATCCTATGCACTCAGAGCGTTCGCTGACGCGTATGATATCAAGTATTGACGGAGGATACATCCAAGACACATAGTGGTGTTAAGAGTAGGATAACATAAGCTGCGTGAATTCCGCGGAATCCATCCTATTGCTTTATATTCTACCCACTGTTTGGAGGGTTTGATAACATGGTAACCATAACACCTGAGGCAGAAAAGTTCATCACCGATCTGCTAGAGAAGAACCAGAAGACTGGATACGGTATCAAGATCTACGTCGCCGGTTTTGCTTGCTCCGGACCTCAGTTCGGTATGTCCTTCCAGGAGAAGGAGGCCGAGGGAGATATCATCGATGAAACTGCCAAGGATTTCAAGATGTATTACGACGATGAGACGAAGAAGGAGCTTGACGAGTGTGTTATCGAGTTCATCGATGACCCCAACTTCGGAACCGGACTCACTATCCGCAACCCCAACTTCAACGGCTGCGCTTCTTGCGGCGGCGGATGCCACTAAACAATCCAAAGGGCCTTACGGCCCATCAACTTTTTCTTTCTTTTGATTTGACAAAACGTATTTGATAGCGTTCGCCGTTGTCCCTTCAATGAGCTTTGTCGTTCATTCCAACATAGCACCGGATAAGGTCGAGGAACGCAGCTACCAGACTAGCATGGTGAACGGCTGCATAAGGTCCAACACACTCCTTATCCTCCCCACCGGTCTGGGGAAGACGATTGTAGCTCTCCGTGTGGCAGCTGATTTCGTGGATCAAGGCAAGGTAATAATCCTTGCACCTACCAAACCGCTGCTTGACCAGCATTACAATACATTCTCTAATCTGATGGTCGGTCATAGCGTATGCATCCTCAGCGGGAACGTTGCCCCTCAGAGGAGGGTAAACATGTTCGAGCAGAACGATGTCATCGTAGCTACGCCGCAAACGGTCGCGAACGACCTTACGGAAGGCCGCTATTCCCTGGACAAAGTATCCTTGGTGATCTTCGATGAGGCACACAGAAGCGTCGGCGGTTATGCCAATGTGACCGTCGCCGAGTATTGCAACAAGAGGATACGCTGTATAGGAATGACGGCATCACCTGGGGCCAACATCAACAAGATCAAGGAGGTCTGCATCAATCTTCGCATCGGAAGGATCGATGTCAGGTCGGAGGATGATCGTGATGTTTCCCCTTATGTCCATGATACCTATATCATCAGACTGACGGTCAAACTACCTGACGACCTCGTTGCCGTGGACCATTTGCTGAAAACACAGCTCAGCCATTATGTCAGTGAGCTGGTGAGTCTCAAGCTGATGAATCCCGCCAGACCTCCGACCAGGAGTCATTTCCTTGACATACAGAGGATGCTCCAGACAAGACTGAACACTGGCGAAAAGACAGCGATAGTGTACAAGGGTCTGTCCCTGACGGCAAAGGGCATCAAGATATCCCACGCGATGATGCTGGCGGAAACACAGGGGATTACACCCCTCAAGATATATCTTGACAAGCTGGAAGAGGAGGCAGAACAGGAGCAGGGCGGAAGGAGCGCCAAGGAGATGATCAACCGTGCCGAATACAAGGACATGAGGAAGATCGTGGATTCTACCAACGTGGAGCATCCAAAAGTCTCCAAGACGATGTCCATCGTCAGTAAGACCTTGATAGATGAGCCCGACTCCAAGGTGATGGTGTTCACGCAGTACCGCGATACATGCGATATGATGGTCAAGAAGCTGTCCACAATAAGCGGCGCTAAGGTCTCCAGGCTGATAGGTCAGGCCAAGGACGGTATGTCGCAGAAGGAGCAGGTCGAACTATTGGACCGTCTCCGTTCCGGCGATGTCAATGTCATCGTGGCAACGTCAGTGGGGGAAGAAGGCCTTGATATCTCAAGCACCAATGTGGTGATCTTCTATGAGCCCGTCCCATCAGAAATACGTACCATTCAGAGAAGGGGACGTACAGGCAGGAAGAACGACGGAGAGGTCTATGTTCTGGTCGCTGCAGGGACCATGGACGAAGGGATCGAGGCTGCCAGCAAGAAGAAGGAAGACACTATGAGGGAGAACCTTGAGAGGCTCAACAAGGAGCTCTCCCAAGGCCATTCCTTCCTTCCGGACAACTCCCAGAGGAAGTTGGACGGGTTCTGATGGTTTTCAGATCGGGACCTTATCTCCCGGTCCTGCCGCATTAACTTTAAGCTTGCTGAAGGACATCTCGATTCCGCTCTCGGCCAGTTTGATGTACAGTTCTTTCTTCATATCCGATTGGATGAGTTCCCTGCTGGCGTAGTCCTTTATCGTGATGTCGAGCCTCAGTTGCGTTGCGGAAGGCGTGACATCCAAGAATTTGACTGCAGGTCTTGTGTACCTGTCGTAATCGTGGATGACGTATTGGCTTTCTTCAGCTATCTGGAGCACGACATCCTCGGCCTTTTTCGCATCAACCACGTTTGGAATCTGGAAGAATACGTACAGTCTGTAAGCCTCATCGTTCTTGCTCATATTGACTATGGTGGCGGATGAGACTGCATTGTTGGGCATCGTGATGATACAGTCCTTCTCTTCACCGAGGAATTCGGTGTACATCAGTTTGACGTTTTTCACGATATATGTGTTATTGTTAATCATCAGATAATCGCCGTTGGTGAACGGTCTCGTCAGCAGTAGAAGGATTCCGCTGAAGAACTGGGAAAGCACATTCTGAGCACCCAGGGTGATACCCAATGTGACGATACCGGCACTGATCAGTATCCCTGACAGGTCCATGCCGAATATGTGAAGGATCGCAGCAGCTCCGCCGATCCACAGGAAGAGCTTACCGAACATTGCGAACAGCGGCATAAGGGACAGATCTATCTTGGAATCGTCCACTTTTCCCATTTTGGTGAGCACGCTCTCCACTACGATCAGATAGACCTTCCAAATGGTCAGGGCCAATGTCACGATCAAGAGTGTCATGGATATCTTGTTCACCAAGTAGATCCAATTGATATCGGCACCCAGGATCTTTAGACCCGGATCGATGAACAGAGCTATGGTCGCGATTATTACTCCCAAGGTCAGCAGTGTCTTGAATCTCTTCCTGTCCTTATCAGAGGTGGTCTCGTTGAGCATACCGGACAGGGCGGGGACGCACAGCTTTATGACGAGCAGCGCGATTATGAAGAATATCACCAGAGTGACGATGAATGGTACGATAGGGTTATCGAAAGGCTCCGGAAGGGTATTGTCGATGATACCCAAAAATTTGTTGAAACTGCCGGAAGTATCGAAGGATGAAACGACATCGACATTGAATTTTATCGTGTGTATGCTGTATGAATCGTCTTCTAGGTTGGTTATGAAGATGTTCAAAGCTACACGAGCATCCTTGTGTGACGCCGTGACATCCTTGACGCTTATCGTGTAAGGTTGCTTGATCAAGTCTCTCTTTTGGGCGTCTCCTGCAGGCATCAACGTAAGATTCTCGATCGTCTCTCCGTGGACTTCTGTGGTGCCGTCAATGGTGTAGAATGCGACATCCAATATGCTACTCGTGTAGTTTTGGACATAGACAGTTACAGTCCTTGAATGACCGTTTCCTATGGCGATGTCTATGGCACCGTCGTCACCTGTGAAGTATCCTGGGGTCGAGACCTTATAGTCTGTAGGTTCCAGGGCTTCTGCCTCTTCACACGTGCACAGCGGTACCAGACACACTGCCAACACAATAACCGCCATTGTCAGTACGGCGACCTTCTTTCCCATGTCCCTTCGTATCAGTCTGAATATAGAAAAATAATTCTGATTAATTGACCAGGTAAGCTTATTATCGCCGGCCCCAATCACTCCCGTATGTTGTATTCTGAGCTCGCAGACACGTTCGACAGACTGGAGGCTACTGGTAGCCGCCTGGAGATGACGGCCATCCTAGCCGATTTCATTCGCACTGTCGACAAAGCGGAGCTTAGGAAGATAATCTATCTGTCGCAAGGTAAGCTCCATCCAGATTTCGTGGCGAAGGAGCTCGGTATGGCGGATAAGCTCGTTCTCAGAGCAATATCATTCACCTCAGGCACACAGGATTCCGTTGCAGAGGAGCTTTGGGTTAAGACCGGGGATCCCGGGGAGGTTGCTGAGAAGCTGATTTCCAAGAAGAAGCAGATGACGCTCTTCGCTGAGGAGCTCACAGTTGACAGAGTGTACAAGGGATTGACAGCAATCCAGGATGCTGAGGGTAAGGATTCTCAGGACAAGAAGATGAAGCTTCTGGCCAACATGCTTCATGATTCAGGGCCCATCGAGGCAAGATATCTCTGCAGGATCGTCACCGGAAGGATGAGGGTCGGTGCAGGCGATATGACGATCCTCGATGCTTTGGCAGAGGCCTTCGCAACCAAGGAGGACAGGCCGGCCATCGAGAGGGCGTTCAATGTCACATGCGACATAGGTTTCGTTGCCGAGACCATTGCTAATGGCGGAATGGATGCCATAAACAACATTAGAGTCACTATAGGAAACCCGATCAAGGTCATGTTGGCCGAACGTCTCCCGTCGGTATCGGAAGTCGTTGCTAAGATGGGTGGTAAGTGTGCTATCGAATACAAGTACGATGGAATCAGGGTACAGGCGCATATCGGAAAAGACTCTGTCAAACTCTATTCCAGAAGACTAGAGGATCTGACTTCCAATTTCCCCGATATAGCCGAGGCTCTGAGGGAGCGTTGCAAGTTCGGCGAAGCGATCATCGAAGGCGAATGTGTTGCAGTTGACCCGGAGACCGGATTCATGCTGCCATTCCAGGCCGTAACTCACCGCAGGAAGAAGCACGGGATGGAGGAGGCCGTCAAAGAGGTCAGCGTCAGGATATTCATGTTCGACATCCTCTACCGCGACAGCGAGGACATGACCAATCTCCCGTATCTCGAGAGAAGGTCTCAGCTGGAGAGTTCATTCGATATTGGCGACAAGGTCCAGATGACTACTATGAGGCTGGTTAACAGCCCCGAGGAGGGAGAGGAATTCTTCGCTTCAGCGGTCGCTGCGAGATGCGAGGGCATAATGGCCAAATCAACAGCGCCGGAATCCATCTACAGAGCGGGGTCCAGGGGATTCCTGTGGATCAAATACAAGAAGGACTACCAGCAAGCCCTTACGGATTCATTCGACCTGTCAGTCGTCGGAGCGTTCTACGGCATGGGAAAGAGGGCAGGAAAGTACGGGGCCCTTCTCATGGCCGCTTTCAATGAGGACACTGGAAGATTTGAGACCGTCTGCAAACTGGGAACAGGATTCGATGATGCATTCCTGGAATCCATGCCAGAACTGTTGAATTCCGGACTATCTGAGAGCAAACCCAAGTTGGTCGATGCCGAGATGATTCCAGACGTATGGTTCAATCCGACAACTGTCCTGGAAGTTGTAGCGGCAGAGATAACCTTGAGTCCGATACATACTGCGGCCAGAGGGATCCTCAAAGAGGATGCAGGTCTCGGTATACGCTTCCCCAGATTCACTGGCCGTGTGAGGGATGATAAATCCCCGGAGCAATGCACGACAGTTGGCGAGATCATCGAGATGTATGAGATGCAGGCTCACGATTCAGATGGTCTGTCCGAGTGAACTGTCGTTTTAGTGTCGTATTGTTCCTAGAGAGACAGGTACGCCCCTACAGGGACACATTGCGGTTTATGCCAAGGGTCACTTTTAAGAATAGAAAGTGATACGAGATTTTTGTGGTAATTGATTCGCTTTCACCGGAACAGAGAATGAAGGCGGCCGCATCTGAGGATGCGGAGTCCGTACTAGAGCAGTACAACACCAGGATCGAAGGTCACTACAATGAGGAGCTGACGACGTCCCGTATCAGGTACGGAGAGAATGTCGTCTCGAATCACAACACTCATGTGGTTCTGAAAAGACTGTATCATGCATTCGTAAACGTATTCATAATAGCATTAGCGGTCATAGACATCCTCTGGATGATTCTGGATCCCGACATCATTTACTTCGTCATCCTTACGACTTTGATAGTTGTGAGCGGTACGATGACATTCATCCAGGAGACACGCAGCGGGAAGGCCGCTGCTAAACTGGTGAACATGGTGACCACGATCATCACGGTCCGCCGTGAGAATGTCGAGACCGAGGTAGACTCTGTCGACCTCGTCGCCGGAGACATACTGATCCTGGACACGGGGGATGTAGTTCCCGCGGATGTCAGGATCATCAAATCCAACCATCTGAAGGTCGACCAGTCCGCCCTCACAGGAGAGTCGGAGGCGGCCACGAAATATGCTGAGCCCGTGAAATGCGAGGGAAGCATCCTGGAATGCAACAATATGGCGTTCATGGGAACCAGTGTCATGGAAGGCTCTGCTGAGGCGGTGGTCATCGCGGTCGGTGATGATACTGTGATAGGTTCCATGGCCGAGAAGCTATCGACCAAATCTTCCAAGACCACTTACGACAAGGGAAGCAGCGCAATCGTTTCCGTGCTTCTCAAACTCATGATATTCACGGTTCCTCCTGTTTTCATCATCATGGTGATCAAGGGATTCCTCAATGCAGGTGAGTTCCTATTCGAGGATGTCATGGAGGCGTTGATCTTCGCGATCACTCTTGCGATAGGACTGATGCCTGAGATGCTTGCCACGATAGTATCAACCAATCTGGCCAAAGGCGCCATAGACATGTCTAAGAAAAGGGTCATCGTGAAGGACGTCAATGCGATCCAGAACTTCGGAGGGATGGATGTTCTTTGTTCGGACAAGACGGGAACGCTCACGGAGAACAGAATCTCGGTCGAGGCGAACAACAATATCTACGGAACCCCCAGCACCCTGGTCGAGAAGCTAGTATGTCTGAACAGTATGAAGCTCACATCCGCGACCAATCAGATCGATTGGGCAATCCAGGAGCACGCTGAGAACGAGTATCTTTTGGAGGAACTAGACGAATACGAATGGGTTGGCGATATACCGTTCGATTTCATCAGAAGGAGAGCTACCGTCATCGTCAACAAGAAAGAGGATGTCAACCTCATGGTCACAAAGGGCGCGGTCCCGGAGATCCTCTCGATATCCACCAGATATCTGGATGAGGAAGGGGAGATACGCGACCTGGACGAAAACACAGTAAACAAAATCCTGGGCCTGGTCGAATGGTACAGCAAGAAGGGAATGCGTGTCCTCGGAGTAACTCACAAGTACTTCCCGGCTGGACAGACTGAATTCAGCCCTTCTGACGAGACTGACCAGACGTTTGCGGGATTCGTTGTCTTTACCGATCCAGTGAAGAGGACGGCCAAAGGAGCGATCAAAGATCTGAATGAGTATGGCATCAAGGTCAAGGTCCTTACGGGCGATAACGAGTACGTAACACACTATGTGTGTGAGGCAATAGGGATCAAGTGCTCCGTCAAGGACAGAGACGTATCCTCACTGGAGGAATTCGACCC
>SUST01000025.1 GCA_015063285.1 Thermoplasmata archaeon | reverse complement strand
AATGCCCGTAGTTGATCTAGGCAGCGGAAAGGTCGAGATGAGGGACTTCAACTGATCATCAATTCTTTATTGCAGAGGGGATAGATATTCCGCTCGAGACCAACGAACCGACCTACTGTATTATAAACTGAGCAAGAAATGTAATTGTAAGGACGCGGAAATCGGACCCCAAAGTGACTTGGTTCACTATAGAACTCCTACAATTAGGCAAAAAATCACCTCCTGCGATTGTAGGGCCCAAGAGGACTGATCTGGAAATCCGTCGTTTCAAGGAAATGGAAATCTATCGGCGATGGATTCCCTTCCGCGTCCGAATTACTGAGAGGACCAGAAGCCAGGGGTCATTTTTCGGCTTCTGGTCCTTGCCTACATTTGGCATTGTATACACCTCCTGTAATCATAGGACCGAGCCGGAAACCCATCACTTCCAGGAAATCTGTCATATGACGGATTTCCTTCTGCGTCCAGAACCATACTATCTGAGCGTGTAAATAAGGTGTCCTCGACATTCTAAGAACTATAGTTATTCGATATTATCAGAAAAATGAAGTAAAATGTTTCCTGCCGACCTGAAGACGGCAGTTCTTCAGATCTTGAAGTGCGCTTTGACTGCAGGTCTGAACAGGTAGTAGATCAGCACTCCGTAGATGACGGCACCGATGATTCCCGCTATCGGGGAGACGGTGATGATGATGATGCATCCGAGGAAGCTTAGCACCCAGAAGATCAGCGAGAGATACCAGAACAGCGCCCATCCGAACCAGAATCCGGCTCCGACGACCAGATAGATGATGCCGAGAACGACTCCTCCCACTCCCAGGATCGTGCACAGTTCCGCTCCTGTGATCCCGCTTACCTTCGATTGGACAAGAGCCTCGTCAAGGATCTCAACGAACTCCGAGAAGTTCATGACCCCCAAGACACCCAGGACCAGCACTATGACTCCCAGAAGGATGTTCAGTAACGCGATGATGGATATCAGGACGGGACGTCCGTATTCCGAATTGCCTTCCATGCCCCATGAACCGAACTCGGGGTACATATATCATATTATAATAAAGGAAAAAAGAAAGGGTTGTTGCCGGCCCGAAGGCCGGCTGAAGATGATTGATAAGATGTTTCACTCACCCTGCAGGAAGACCCATAGGATGATGATGAATCCGAGTATGAGCATCCCGTAGGCCACTATCCAGGTGATGTTGAAGAACCTCCTGAATTTCTTCGGGTCCTCCCTCATCTCCTCGTAGCGTTCCTCCAGTGACTTCATACCCTCACTCTCCCATCATGCCTTCTTCAGGTGCTTGAGCCTTGTGGTGTTCTCTCTTTCCATCTCTTCGAGACTGAATTTGATGAACCTTTCGGACTCCTTGAGCTCGGGAATGATCTTGAACTCGAGAGCGTTGACTCTCCTCTTGGTCTTCTCGATCTCGTCAAGGAGCTTCTTCATGGTCGTCTCTACCTCTGCGGCGCGGACGATCGTCTCGAGAAGTTTCTCGAAGGCGAGCGATGCGTCCTCGATGTAGGCGGATGTGGAGATGACTCCGTATCCCTTGTCGACCATCGAAACATGGAGATGCTCGGCCTCTACCTTGGGGACGACCATTCCCATGATGCTCTTGCTCGTGACATTCACCTGAGGGTCACCCTTCAAGGCGTATGCCGCGGATTTCACGGCGACCTCTCCCTCTACCGCACGGGCTATGGTGATGGCGTGCATGGCGTTCTCGTAGTCCGAGGACACGCCTGCGCGCATCGCCCTGGCCTTCTCCAGGATGTCGAAGAATTCGATGATGAGACCGTCTCTCTTCATCTTGAGGACCTTGTGACCGCCTTGGGTCAGTTTGATCCTGCTCTTCAGCTGGAGCAGTACCGAACGGTTGGGGGTGACATCGTGTGCTCCCACGGATATCAAGCCTTCTTGGGCAGGTACTTCTCGATGTACTTACGGCTGATCCTTGTGATCTGGTCGAGATCGAGAGCTGTGAACAGTTCCCAGCCGAGGTCCAGTGTCTGCTCGATGGAACGGTCCTCTTCCTGACCCTGCCTGACGAAGCGGTCCTCGAAGAGGTCCGCGAACTCCAGCAGCTTCCTGTCCTTTGCGGACAGCGAGTCCTTTCCTACGATTGCCACCAGTCCACGGAGATCCTTACCCTCTGCGTATGCCGCATAGAGCTGGTCGGACACTCCCTTGTGGTCCTCACGGGTCCTGCCCTCTCCGGTTCCTCCTCCCATCAGACGGCTGAGGGATGATGAAACGTTGACAGGCGGGTAGATACCGTTCCTGTGCAGGTCCATGGACAGAACGATCTGTCCCTCTGTGATGTATCCAGACAGGTCGGGGATCGGGTGGGTGATGTCTCCTCCGGGCATGGACAGGATGGGGATCTGTGTGATGGATCCCTTCTTTCCCTTGATCCTACCCGCACGCTCGTACAGCTGTGCGAGGTCGGTGTACATGTAACCGGGGTATCCACGCCTTCCGGGCACCTCTTCACGAGCTGCTCCGATCTGACGCAGTGCCTCACAGTAGTTGGTGATGTCGGTCATGATGACCAGAACCTGCATACCGAGGTCGAATGCCATGTACTCTGCGGTGGTGAGACCGAGACGGGGTGTCAGGGTACGCTCCACAGCGGGGTCGTCGGCCAGGTTGAGGAACACGACAGCGTTCTTCAATGCACCTGTCCTCTCGAACTCCTTCATGAACATCTGCTTCTCTTCGTTGGTGATTCCCATCGCGATGAACACGACAGCGAACTCCTCGTTCTCTCCGCGGACCTTTGCCTGACGAGCGATCTGAAGAGCGATCTCGTTGTGGGGAAGTCCAGAGGCGGAGAAGATAGGAAGCTTCTGTCCCCTGACCAGGGTGTTCATTCCGTCGATGGTGGAGATACCGGTCTGGATGAAATCCGAGGGTGAGTCCCTTGCCCAGGGGTTGATGGCCGCTCCGTTGATCTCCAGCTCCTTCTCGGGGACGATGGGTGCACCGCCGTCGAGAGGCTGACCGGATCCGGAGAGGATCCTTCCGAGCATGTCCTTGGACACAGGCATCTTCATTGTCTCGCCGAGGAACCTGACGGATGCGTCCCTGTCGATACCGGATGTTCCTTCGAACACCTGAACGACGACGACCTCATCCGAGGAATCGAGGACCTGTCCCCTCCTGGTGGTTCCGTCCGAGAGCCTGATGTTGACCATTTCCTTGTATCCGACGGGCTCTGTCTTCTTCACGTAGATAAGAGGTCCGGCAATCTGGGAGACGGTCTTGTACTCTTTACTGATTGTTGCTTCTGCCATTGGAATCACGCTCCGAGCTCCCTGAACTGTGCCTCCATATCGGAGTCGACAGCCTCGAGTTCCTCGTCGACCTTGGGCTCGTACTTGGCCTGGTTGAACCTGGTCCTCACGGGGAGGTATGCGATCTTGTCAACGGGTGCGCCGGCCTGAAGTGCCTTCTCCGAGAGGTCGGAGTACTTCTTGATCAGGCTGAGCATCTTGTACTGCCTCTTGAGGGGGCAGTAACAGTCGACGGGATCGTATGCGTTCTGCTGCAGGAAGATCTCACGGATCATCTTGGCGACCTCGAGGGTGACCTTCTGCTCGTCCGGGAGTGAGTCGGATCCGACCATCTGGACGACGTCCTGCAGTTCTGCCTCCTTCTGGAGGGTCTTCATGGCCCATGCCTTCAGTGCGGGGAAGTCCTCGGCAACGTTTGCCTTGAACCAGTCCAGCAGCTGCTTGTCGTACATGGTGTACGATGTGAGCCAGTTGATTGTGGGGAAGTGCCTCCTCTCACGCAGTTTGGTATCGAGTGCCCAGAAGACACGGACGATACGGAGTGTGTTCTGCGTAACAGGCTCGGACAGGTCTCCTCCGGGAGGAGAAACCGCTCCGATAACCGAGACGGATCCGTCGCCGCCGCTGAGGACCTTTGCCCTTGCGGCACGCTCGTAGAACTCGGAGAGACGTCCTGCAAGGTATGCGGGGTATCCCTCTTCTCCGGGCATCTCTTCGAGCCTTGAGGAGATCTCACGCATGGCCTCTGCCCACCTGGAGGTGGAGTCTGCCATGAGTGCGACGTTGTATCCCATGTCCCTGAAGTACTCTGCGATGGTCATTCCGGTGTAAACCGATGCCTCACGAGCTGCGACAGGCATGTTGGATGTGTTCGCGATGAGGACGGTCCTCTTCATGAGCTTCATTCCGGTCCTGGGGTCCTCGAGTTCGGGGAACTCTGTAAGAACCTCGGTCATCTCGTTTCCGCGCTCTCCGCATCCGATGTAGACGACGATCTCTGCATCGGAGTACTTTGCGAGGGACTGCTGTGTAACGGTCTTTCCGGTTCCGAATGCTCCGGGGATTGCCGCTGCTCCTCCCTTTGCGAGGGGGAAGACGGTATCCAGGACACGGAGTCCGGTGACGAGGGGGATATCGGGCTGATACTTCTCGACGACGGGCCTGGGGTTACGGACGGGCCAGTACTGCATCATGCAGACTTCCTTGCCTGCGATGACGGCGATGGTCTCGTCGATGGTGTACAATCCGGAGTGGATTGCCTCGACCTTACCGTTGAGTCCGATGGGGACCATGATCTTGTGTTCCATGGGTCCTTCCTGGACGGTACCGATGACCTGTCCCTGGGAGACCTCGTCTCCCTCTTTCACTGTGGGAACGAAATCCCACTTCTTCTCATGATCCAATCCAGGTGCTGAGACTCCACGGTAGATGAAGTCTCCCATCTTCTCCCTCAGAACGGGGAGAGGCCTCTGAATTCCGTCGTAAACGGATTCCAGAAGTCCGGGACCGAGCTCAACGGACAGGGGCTTTCCTGTGTTTGTGACAGGCTCTCCCGGCTTGACGTTGTCTGTGTCCTCATAAACCTGGATGATGGAGTACTCGCCGACGATTTTGATGACCTCTCCCATCAGTTTCTCGTTTCCAACGTGTACGACATCGTACATCTTGGGTGAGATTCCTGTGGCGGTCACGACAGGTCCGGCGACCCTGTAAATTACACCTTCAGTGCTCATTCAATCATCCTCATTCTTGTATAAATCTACGCCAATCGCCCTCTTGACCTTCTCTCTGAGGTCGTCGTCCGATCCACCGACTGCCACAACGACAGGCTGGATGGACTCAGTCACCTTGTGTCTGAGGTTCGGGGGGAGATTGTCGAGGTCCTTCGCATCCACTGCGAGGATACCGATTGTTGGCTGGGAAATTGCTTCCAGCATCTTTTCTTGATAGTTTTCGTTGTTAGCTACGAATACACGCCTGATTCCGGCGAGCCTGAATCCGAGTGTGAACTCCTCACTGCCTAATACTGCGATTTCCATCAGATCACCAGCAGTCCTTTGATTACTTCTTTGTCAAGTCCGCTCTCGATACCCCTTGCGATCATCCTGACGTTCCTCGCCTCGATCTCCATGCTGATCATGTAATCGATTATGGGGAGGATGGACAGCGGGTACTGCTGTGAGAACTTCTTTGCCTCATTTGCCTCATACTTCTTAGTCTCGAGGACAAGATCGCTAATGTTCATCTTGCCCGAGTCGACGAGTTCCTTGATGTAATCGTAGAAGTCCAGCTGCGCAAGGTCGGGGAAGGTCTCCTCCACGGTCTTGGCGTCGATCAACTGTTTCGCCAGTTTTGCATCGATCTGCTTTCCTCCGGGAATGATGTATTCCATCACCTTCTCTCCGTCGATGTTCTCCATCTTCAGCTTCAGTATGGTCTCCAGGTTCCTGACGTCGATCTCCTTCCTGATGTAATCAGAGAACATGCGGGCGGGGATCGAATTCGTCGGGATGATCTTGACCATCCTGATGTAGTGGAATTTGTCGACGTAGTCCTCGATACGGCCCAGTGTGCCTGTCGCCTTATAGTCGGCGATGAGCTCGCTGGGGATGTCTACGGACTCTGCCTTGGAATAAGCAGCCAGAATCTCTTCCGTCGTGTCTAATGCGATGAGTTTGTCCAGATCTTCGTAGCTCAAGTTACCGGCGGGGACGAGATCGTCCTTGATACCGTCCGCCGACACACCATACGACTTACCGCGGAGTATGACCTTCAGGTTCCAGTTGTCCCACTTCTGCAGGTATGCGGCCAGCATGGTGTGGAGTTCACCCTGTGATCCCTTCAAGAGAGCCTTGAAGTTGTTGGCCATGTATGCATAGGTGGCACGCTCGACCAGATCGACGCCGCTCATCCTGTCCGAGAGGTCGGTTATCTCTTTGGAGTAACCCTCCTCGGATACGAAACGGGCGACCTCGCTGACGCTGAGCTGCAACATCTTGTTGTAGTCATCCTCCTTGATCAAAAGCGACTTCTTCGCTTTCGCTCTGGTGACGGTGTATGCGTAGTTGCCTTTGCTTTTACTGAGCCCGAACATTGCCTTCACCCGAAGAGAATGTCGGACACGTCCTTGATGCCGCGGTCCCATACGGTGCGGAGGAGAGCAGAGTACTGCATGTCGATCTCGAGCTGCCCGTCCTCGCTCTGGAGGATGAGCCCTGCGACGATCCTGCTGTCCTTCTCGACCGATTTGACTCCGAGGTCCTTTGCGGTGAACGAGTCGTTCTCCGACATGATTGCCTTGGGGTCCGGAATGATTGTCTTCGCGTACTCGACCATGCTCTTGTACTGTGCCAGTTTCTGTTCTTCCGGCGCATTCTCGAGCTCGGCGAGGGTCTCTACGAAGACTTCCGAGAGGATCTCCTTCTTCTTCGCAAGGACGATCTTCTTGCTCTCCAGCTCAGCGCTGGAGGCTTCCTGACGGTCCATGCGGTCGATGGCGTCCGCGAGCCTCTTGTTTTCGCTTTCTCTCAACCCGGCGATCTTGGCGTCTGTCTCCTTCTCGATGCGGGCAACCTCTGCGGCCGTCTCGGCCTCGATCTGGTTTACCTTCGCATCAGAGATCGCCATGATCTCCGCGGTCACGTTGTTCAATGCCATGAGATTACCTCATTCTTTGAGGGGAATCACATACCAGGCAGTACGAAACATGCGAGAATTGCAATGACCAGTCCGAAGATAACGATAGTCTCAGGCAGCACCATGAACATCAGTGCTTTTCCCAGCATCTTGGAGTCCTCTGTGATTGCTCCTACTGCTGCTGCTCCGATGTCCTTCTGGGCCATTCCGGTTCCGAGACCGGCGAGTCCGACTGCGAGTCCTGCTCCGATTGCGATAAATCCAATTGCTGTGTCAACCATTTTTATGCCTCATTTATTTTTTTATCGGAAATAGTTTTGATGTGTTTGAATTTGAGAGGTGAGAACTCAGTTCCCTCTCCCTCATAGAACTTGATCATGAACTCGACCAGCTGCAACCTTAATGCGTGCAGTCCTCCGGAGAGGATGGCCAGGGTCCAAATCATAAGGTGCAGGAATGCGAAGATCACCAGACCTAAAATGGCCATGATGATCGAGATCTCTCCTGCCTGTGCCGGGTCAGGGTTGACTCCGGCGATCATTCCAAGTGCGATATAGTTGAATGCCAGAGCCATACCGGCCTTGGACATACCAATCGCAACAAGACGAGTGTATGAAAGTATGTTTCCGAATGCATCGACCGTCTCGATAAGGATCGACATTGCACCCTCGGACTTCGCGACCAATACAGCACCGGCTGCGATGAGCACGATACCAATGATCATTTCGACGAGGACGCTCGTCACGGTGAACATCTCACCGATCGAGTACTTGTCCATGATCAAAGCCCATCCGAATGCGTATGCAAAGATGACGACTCCGATGAAGATGAGGAAAGGTCCTCCCTTCTCGAGGAATCCGTGCTTGAATCCGTGCTGGACGGTCTTGTTGTAGATAGCTACGACGTATCCGATGAAGAGGTGCACGATACCGACGTATACGGACAGCCTGAGAAGCATTCCGACGAACTCTGGATCGATCTTTCCGACTCCGTGTCCGTTTATGAGGAAGCCCTCGAAGAACTCGTGCAGGTGATCCAGCCCGAGAAGTCCGGCCCATGTATACGTGACTGCGCCCTCTACATACTCTCCGACGAAGTGCATTCCCAGAGCTT
This sequence comes from Thermoplasmata archaeon, assembly GCA_015063285.1. Taxonomy (NCBI): domain Archaea; kingdom Methanobacteriati; phylum Thermoplasmatota; class Thermoplasmata; species Thermoplasmata archaeon. Next base: position 5,702 of record SUST01000025.1, on the reverse strand, counting down.
CTCCGAAGAAGAAGAAACCGAAGATGAAGGCCCATATTCCGCCGAAGAACAGAACTGTGGCGATTGCGCGCCAATCAGGGTTCTTAGCGAACTTGAGTCCGTATGCACCGAGGATGATGAACGGGATAGCGTAACCGCAATCTCCGACCATGAATCCGAAGAACAATGGAAGGAAGATCGAGATCAGTACAGTGGGGTCAACCTCATTGTACTTGGGTACCGACATCATCTTTGTCGGATATTCGAATAGCTGTGTGACTTTACCGTGCCTCATCTTTGTGGGTACGGTCTGGAATCTGTCCTCCTGTGCATCCGACTCAGCCTGCCTCCTGCTGCGGTTCTCTTCGATCTCGACGCATATCGCGGGGACCTTGGACTCGAGCTGGGCCTTTGCAGACTCGGCTTCGGGTGTGGGAACCCATGCATCGATCAGGAACGAGTACTTGGTGGAAGCGATCCTGACAGGGAGGGTACCCTTCTCAGAATCCACTGTGAGCATCTCGTCGGTTGCTCTGAGAAAGTGTTTGTATTTCTCAAAAAGAACCTCTGTTTCCTTTGCGACTACGTCCTGCTCTCTCAATGCGGCCGCCAATTCGGCTTCCGTGTTGGAAAGGGCTGTGTTCACGGATCCGCTGCCTTCCGGCACCGCGATCTCTGTGAAACCGCACTCGGACAGGATGTTCTGGGCCTGCTGCCTGTCCTCGTTCTTGACGAAGACCGCGGCAACGCTTCCCAGCTTCTTGTCCATAGAGACGAATACCTCCCCGAGGTCGCCAATGGCCTCTGTGGGGTCCTTCTCCACTGTTCCGACGATGGACCCTATGCTCTTGTAACCGGCATAGAGGTCAAGGTCGATCGGTAGTCTTGCAAGGAGCTCGAGATTCCTCTTCTTTGCGTTTAATTCGGTGATTCTCTGATTGAGATCATTCCTTCTGTCGGCCATGGCGTTGACCTCGGCCTCGACAGATTCGACGCTGTCAGATGATATCTGGCTCCTGATTTCACTCTCTGAAATCGGTTGGGTCTTGGTATGCTTGTTGATACCAAGATCCTTCTCCATTCCGCGCACCTTGAGAAGCCTCTCGGCTGTCTTGGGTGAGTAGGGACGGGGCGTTCCGAGGGTGAAACCCTCATCCGCGTCGACGGTATGATCGATCAGGTGGATGTTCTCAAGATCGTACAAGGCCTCAATGGTCTCGTCGATGCATGAGTTGGCACCCACGATCACAATCCTACTCATCGACTCAGGAAGAAACATTCAAAATCCTCTCAACTTCATTTTTAAGGAAATCTTTTGCTTCGTCCTTCTTCGCCTTGGATTGGTTGTCGATCAACTCGGCTTCTGTCTTGCCGCCTGCAATCTTTGCATCATGCTCTTTGGCAAGTTTGTCCTTCTCCGCGGCGATTGCGGACTCGTAAGAGCTGCGCATCTGAGCTTCCGCGTCCTGAATTTTCTTCACAGAATCTCTGCGAGCATCTGCGAGAGCTGCTTTCTGTGCGTCCTCGGCCTTGACGACCTTGGCGTCAGCTTCCGCTTCCGCTTGTTTTATCTCCGTAAGTATATCAGTCCGGCTCAAATTTACACTCCCCGACTTGAGCCTTGTATCCTCAATATATTACTTAAAGGGTGCACCTTTTTTATTATAATAGAGCAAGGTTAGTTGGAGGGGTGGGTTACACCCATTAAATAGGGGTGGATTTTACCTCAGAATTTCTTCTCGGGAGTGAATTCCCTGAGCTTTATTTTGGCCTCTTCGAGGAGGTCTTTCGAGAGATCATCGGCATATCCTTCGCTGTAGACAATCTCCTTGATTCCGGCGTTTATGAGGATCTTAGCACACATCGAGCAGGGGTATGTCGTGGTGTAGATGGTTGCTCCATCGACGCTCACTCCGAAGTATGCTGCCTGCGTGACGGCGTTCTGCTCCGCATGGACGCCCCTGCAGAGCTCGTGCCTTGTACCTGAAGGGACGTTCATCTTGACGCGGATGCAGCCTAGCTCCTCGCAGTGCTTCGTACCCTTGGGGGAACCGTTGTAACCGGTGGAAAGGACCCTCTTCTCTTTGACGATGACGGCACCGACCTTGCGTCTCAGACAGGTGGAACGGGAGGATACCAACTGTGCCATTTCCATGAAGTATTCGTCATTGCTGGGTCTTTCCATTTTCAATCCTTCCTCAAAGGTGTTGCAACCCTACCGTATTAATCGTTTATAATGTTTTTATAGGGTCAAACAATGTAAGGCCCGTGAACAGAGGGACCAAGATCATTGCTGCCGCTGTCGGTATAATAGCGATATGCATCATCGGCGGATATGCGTTCATCCACGTTTCTTCAGGTCTAGATTCCCCTCTGAGCGTCGTCATGTCATCGAGCATGCAGCACGACAACTACGAATCTAGGATCGGCATCATCGATACCGGCGACGTAATGGTCATACAGAGCCCCGAGAAGGCCCGTTTGGAGAGCTACGTCGAAGGGACGGTCTCCGGCTACAGGTCCTTCGGGGACTACGGTTCGGTCATCATCTATGAGCGCGGGGACGACGTCAATCCCGTTATACACCGTGCAATAATATGGCTGAACTACAACGGCAACGGAACATGGAGCGCACCCTCCCTTCAGAACTACCAAGGCGATTGGTACTGTAGCAACTCTACCAACTATCTCAAATTATCTGGCACATTGTATTTCGACGACATCACCCGCTCCGGGAAGGATGTGAAGATCAATCTCGATTCGCTCGAGAAGCAGAGTGGCTACCTCACCATGGGGGACAATCCCGAGACCAATGCCTACTTCGATCAGGCGGCAGGCATAATCTCGCATCCCGTCGGCACCGAGGAGATAAGGTCCGTCGCAATGATGGAGATCCCCTGGTTGGGAGTGATCAAGGTCTACATGACCGACGGCAAGAGATCGTTCCTCGAGCATGTGCCCAACTCCATTAACTGTCTCGTGATGATCTTCGCGCTTATCTTCTCGATAATCTACTGCTGCGATATCTTCTACAAGAAGAACGAGCTCATCGCCAAGTCCTTCGAATGGAACAGATGGAAGTACGTCTAACTTGATAGGACTCATCGCATCCAGACTCCGTTTTGTGCTCATGGAAGATTCTCAACAAAAGCGCCATAGGTTCTAAGATGACCATGAAGGCCATGGCCATGATCGCGAACAATCCTCAGGGTCAGAAATCCGTGAGCTTCAGTCCGATCTATGCCGGACTTGCAAACGGAAGCAGCATCGATGTCACCTACGGAATCCTTCCGGCGGTCTCTGCACTGGAGAACGCAGGGGTGTTCCTTCCAGCATACGCGGACCAAGTGGATTTCGGTTATTTCAAACAGATGATCGTAGCCGCAATGGACAATGCACCTGAAGGAGTGGATTTGACAGAATACAGGATCATATCGGATGCCATAGGGTACGACGATCTGGAATTCCGCGAGTATTCCGCAAACGAGGCCGCTGAATTGAAAGAGGAGATCAGCAACTCGATCTACAGCGGATTCTCCAAATCAGAGATTAATGTCGGAGCGGTAGCCGCCGGTCTGGCCGCTGTGATCGCACTCCTGTCGATCGGTCTGATCTGCGTGAATAAGAGATCCTGAAGATAACAGAACCTTAATTAAAAACAAAGACCCCCACCCCTCCATTTCCACTGGAACTCGGAAAAGGGGTGAGGGTGTTTTTCCTTACATCAGAGTCATCTGTTTGGGAGACTTGTAACTGTCTATGTTCCTGAAGATATCATCCGCTTTCAGAAGATTCATCAGGAATTCCTGGGAGACACTCAGTTCTATCTCTTTCGTACGTCCAGCCCTTCCGAAGGATTTGACCCTTGCATGAACGATACCGAGCATATCCAATTCTGAGATGAGATCGGCTACCCTTCTCTGAGTTATCGCAGATGTGCCTGTGATCTCGCAGAGGTACTTGTACGTGGAGAAGACATCCCCGGTGATCATTATGTTCTTTCCTTCCTCAGTGTTCTTGATTATGCTCATGAGAACGACCTTGGATTGAAGATTGAGAGTCTTGACGACCTCGGCGACAGCATCCATCTCCACATTGTCCTTAGCAGATTTCACATGGGCTTCGGAAATCAATGAATCTCCATTCCTCTCTGCGATCTCGGCCGACATCCTCAGGAGATCCAAGGCCCTTCTAGCATCTCCTCCTTCCTGAGCCGTCAGAGCTGCACAATAAGGAATGACTCCTTCTGAAAGTATTCCGTCGTCGAAAGCTTCCTTCGCTCTGTCATAAAGGATATCCTGCAGCTGTTCTACAGTATAAGGAGGAAAGATTATCTTCATCTCTCCGAGTCTGCTCTTTATCCTTGTACTGAGGAGATCGGTGAATTTCGTGTTGTTCGTGATTCCTATGATAGATATCATGGAATTCTTCAGACCGCTGTTTATCGAAGTGAGATAGTAGAAGATGTCATCTCCGTTCTTCGTGAACGTCCTGTCTATCTCATCCAGAGTAACGATGAAGATCTTGTTGTTCTCATCGATGTAAGATGTCAATTCGGTAAGGATCTTGTCGACACTCCATCCTGTGAAAGGGATCTTCCTTGAAGGATCGGATATTATCTGATTTGCGATGTTGTAAAGGATACCGTAAGGCGTGTCCACGATCTCGCAGTTGATGTAGATGAAAGAACAGTTGCTCTCAAAAGGATATGCTTTTTTCAGTTCCTTTCCGATGTAATTAATGACAGCTGTCTTTCCTGTTCCTGTCTTTCCGATTATCAGGATGTTCGAAGGTTTGTTCTTCGAGAGAGCAGGCGAGATGATCTCTGCGATCTGTCCAATGAGTTCATCTCTGTGAGGCAGATTTTCCGGAACATATGTATTCAGAAGAATTTTCTTGTTTTTTATTAAGGTATTCTTCTTCTCGATGTATTGAGTGAAAATGTTCGGTTCTACCATCTTTTCCCATCTCCACTCGCTCATACCGGTTCGAGTATTTATTACCACTGTAAAATGGATTTTTAATCGTTCATTTTTCTTTTGATTTTTCTTCGTTATTTATCAAAAACAATCATTCTGAATCCGAATCTCAGGATGTTAGCAAGATTATCGTTTTTCTTCTGATTATAATATTATTTTATATTGTTTCAATAATAAGGAGTCCTATCAGAGGTAACTCTCATGAAAGGTTGGATCACGATCGGACTTTGCGTCGCTGGAATTTTGGCATTCATCGGCCTGCTTGTCCTCATCAACATGATGATGTCTTGAAACAAGGGTACATACCCTTTCTCTTTTTCCAGTGGAAATGGAGGGGTGGGGGTCTTTGTCATATTGACCGCAGTACTAGTCTTTTTAATTCACATTCTGAAATGATCGCATTCGGGTGCTCCCGATTAGAAGATACGCATTGATCGCACTGTCCGTATTGGCATTCATGCTCCTTTTCACATATTTCTCGGACGAGAGGAACATGGACTTCCAGTTCTCCGGAGTGGTGCATGATATCAAGACCTCATCCAACGGATACATCTTCTACATCGATACGGCAGATGAGTCGATACGCTGCTATTCCTCGGAATGCCCGGATGATCTCGGATATTACGCAGTCAGGGGCACCTTCTCTGATGACAGAGGCATCTTCTTTGTGGAAAGATGGTCGGATATTGATATCTACGATGATTATGATTGACCTTCTATGTTCGTGGCAGTGGATGATACGGA
>SUST01000024.1 GCA_015063285.1 Thermoplasmata archaeon | reverse complement strand
GAAAATGCATGTTTATGTTCATCGTAATGAATACCGCGAAATCGATGGGTTGACATCGCTTGTGCTGCGCGGCGATCATACAGAGCATTTCCCATCCCTTGAAACGATTTCGTCAGTTTTTCTGTTCATTTCAGAAACCGACAATTTACCATGAGTTTGTGCATATAAACCCTTAATACTGCAGTCAACAATCGGTTTACCCAAACGGTTAAATACGACGCTACTATAGTGTGGCGTGCTAACACGTAGCACGGTGACAGAAATGTACGGAAAGAACATCAGGATCGAGAGGATAATGGACAGAGCGAGCGGGAACGCTGTAATAGTCCCGATGGACCATGGTATCAGCGTGGGCCCCATCGCCGGACTGACAGATATGAAGACCACTGTCAACGACGTGGTCGAAGGCGGAGCAACCGCTGTCCTCATGCACAAGGGAATAGTCCCTCTCGGACACAGAACATCGGGTCACGATGTCGGTCTCATCCTGCACCTTTCCGCGTCCACAGACATCGGTGTCAATTCCAACAACAAGGTTCTGGTCGCCACTGTGGAGGAAGCACTCGCGATGGGTGCCGATGCCGTTTCCATACACATCAACGTCGGTGCGGAGTGCGAGCCCCAGATGCTCTCAGACATGGGAATGGTCTCCAGGAAGTGCCGCCAGTGGGGAATGCCGCTGATCGCCATGACATACCCCCGCGGACCCAAGATCAAGGATTCGTTCGACCCGCAGGCCATCGCACATGCTGCAAGGGTCGCGACCGAATTGGGTGCGGACATCGTCAAATGCAGCTACACCGGGGACATCGACACGTTCAGAGAGGTCGTGAAAGGGACGGTGGTCCCCGTCGTGATCGCCGGCGGACCTAAGATGGATTCCGATTTGGATGTACTGAACATGGTCCACGACTCCCTTGAAGCGGGAGGACACGGAGTGTCCATGGGAAGGAACATCTTCCAGCACAAGAACGTCCGCGGCATGATGAGCGCCGTATCGGACATCGTCCTCCACGGTGCTACCGTCGAGGAAGCTCAGAAGCATCTCAGATGAGAGAATAAAGAAAATCCGGGGCGGCCTGGACCGCCCCTTTTTTGTTTAGTAATCCTCGGCCATGCCCATAATGGCCGAACCCAGAATTATGTAAGGTTTGTTGATGGTCTCATCCATGAATACCCTGCAGTTGATACCGTACACCTCGCGGATATTCTCCTCTGTGAGGACCTCCTCGGGAGTACCTACGGCATGGATCTTACCGGGACGGGCAAGCATGATAACCTTATGGGCATACTTCGATGTGATGTTCAGATCGTGACAGATGGTCATGATTATCATGCCCCTCTCTATGGCGATAGCTCTGAGCATCTCCATCACATACACCTGATATTTCACGTCCAGATTGGCCGTGGGCTCATCGAGGATGAGTATCTCCGGCTCCTGTACGAGACCTCTTGCGATGGATACCTTCTGATGCTGTCCCGCGGACAGGGCGTTGTAGCTCCTGGAGGCGAGATTCTCGATGTGCATCAGCTTCATGGTCTTGTAGACGACCTCCAGATCCTTCTGGCGCGAACCCCATTTCTGGTGGTTGAACCTTCCGATCATGATGGTGTCGACGACGGACATAGAGAAAGCGTCCTGCGAGAAAGCGGGAACGAATCCCACCTTCTTGGCAACATCCTTGTGGTGCATCTGCGCCACATCCTCTCCGTCCAACAGTACCTGTCCCTTGAGAGGCGTGACGATCTTGCTTACGCACTTAACCATGGTGGATTTCCCTACACCGTTGGGTCCGATGATGCAGTACAGACCGGGTTCGTGTATCTCCAGATTGATATCGTGGAGGACGATGTGGTCCTCGCTGTAACCGAAATCAACGTTCGTGATAACTACTTCTGCCATTCGTATCACCACGCACTGCTGTTGCGCCTCAATACCATCCACAGGAAGACGGGGCCTCCGATGAACGACATGACCACTCCCACCGGGAGGGACGAGGGCGCGATGATCACCCTTCCAATTATATCCGCTATCAGCATCAATGCCGCACCGAACAGTGCACATGCAGGGACCAGATATCTGTTGTCAGCACCGATGAACATCCTCACTATGTGAGGTGTCACCAATCCGACGAAACCGATGAGTCCGGTGAAACTGACGATCGCCGCGCTGACAACACCGGTGAGGATCAGGGTAAGAAGCCTCATCCTGTCCGCGTTGATACCCATGGCCTTCGCACTGTCATCCCCTGTCGCCAGAACATTCAGCTTTCCGGAGATCAGCATGGTTATGATGATTCCTGCCATGACCACGGTGAACATGACGGGGAATGAGTTCCATCCGTCGATGAGCGCCAGCGATCCGGTCTGCCAGTAGAATATCTTGTTCAGAGCGCTCGCATCCATCCACAGCATGAGAACGGTGGTGAGTGCGTTGAATATGTACATGATACCGATACCGGCCATGATGACAGTGGTCGGCGATGCGTTAGAGAATCTGGACATCATCGCTATGACCGCGGTGGGCACCAAGGAGAAGACGAAGGCCAGAACGACCAATGCGCTGTCCCCGAGGAACGAGGCCATACCGATGCTCATCCCGATGGTGGCACCGAATGCCGCTCCCGAGGAAACTCCGGTCGTGTAAGGGTCTGCGAGAGGGTTCTTCAGAACGCTCTGCATGATGACTCCGCATATGGCCAGTCCGGCACCTCCGAGTATTCCCGCGATGACTCTGGGAAGCCTATGGTCGAACACTATGTAATCGTATTCAGATGTCACGTTGCCTGTAATATGGTCGATGATTATCTGGTAGACTTCCAGGAATCCGATGTCCAGTGCACCGACGGTCACGGCGAAGCTGGTGACCAGGACGATTATTACGGCGCATGCGACAATGAACAGTATTTTGCGCCTTATGGTTGAGTTGAACTTGCTGACGGTCTCCGAAAGTCCGGAGTCCTCCGACGCAGGCGTATTCCATTCCCTGACAGAACTGATGACATCCTGGCTGAGGATGATGTCCTGTTCAAGCTTGTTTTCGCTCATAATATCGATTAAAGGGTTTCAGGCCCCTTTCGGGGCCATTGGATCAGGCTTCGTACTCCCAAACGGCGAACTTGGATGCCTTGAGGTCCTCCATGGATCCCTTGTAGTTGGTGAAATCATGGTAGTACTCGTACATCATCTCCCAAGCCTCGTCCTCGCTGAAAGCGTCGGGCCAGAGCAGGTTCGCCAGGGACAGGACGAACGAAGATCCTGCCATGGTACAGTTCTCGAATGCGATGCTGACGATCTGTCCGGTGTAACCGACCTTCCTGAATTCCTTTGCGAGTTCGGTGACATCCTCGAAGTAATCCTCGGTGGTAGTGGTCTTGGATGTCGCATATCCGAAGGAACTGATGATCAGGACGTTGGGGTTGTACTTCTTGATGGTCTCGATGTCGAGTGCATCGAATCCGTCAGAGGTGTAAACGCTCACTCCGTTGTAGAGAGGGAGCTTCTCGACGGTGTAGACATCGGCGAGTACTACGTTTCCGACTCCATGTGCATCTACCCAGAGGGGGTTGAGGTCGTAGCCGGGTGCGTAGTAGGGCATGATGTAGGTCTTGGATCCGACATCTGCCTTCTTGATGGCCTCGATGACCTTGTTCTGGATCTTCTCGACATAGTCGATGTATGCCTTCGACTTGTCCTGGAGGTTGAACATCGCTCCGAGGGTGATAAAGGAGTCGAGCCAGGTGACGTCTCCGTGCGCCCTGTTCATGGGCAGCTTGATGACGTTGAGGTTGTAGTTTGCGAAGTTCTTCTCAACGGAGTTGAGGAAGGATTCGTCGTAGAATCTCTTGTCTCCCATGGTGATCTTGATCTTGTCCTTGACCATGGTCTCGTAGATATCGTTGGTGAGCCTTCCGGGGATCTCCTTCACCTTGTCGATGTTGGGATACAGGTCGGTCACAAGGTCTGAGGGTCCGATGTCTCCGTTGGACATCATCTTGACCTTGTCGTAAAGTCCGTAGATGACCAGCCAGTCGAGACCGGTACTGAATCCGGTGTGGATTCCTCCGTCGGTGAGGACCCTGGTGAGGGGGTAGTCGACAGAACTCTTCTTGTTGTCCCAATCAACGTAGTACATGGTTCCCTCTTTTCCGTCGAGGAAGGCCTGGACGAGATCGTAGTCCTTGCTGTCGACCTTTCCGTCGACGTTGGCATCTGCCAAGGGGTTGAGGGAAGAATGCCACTTCTCCTTGCCGTCGGCGATGTTCTTGATGAATGTCAGATCGGCCTTGTCAAGATAGTCGTTGTTGTCAGCGTTTCCGAAGACCCTGAGCTGTGTGTCGATGAAGTATTCCTTGTCATCGTCTGTGGGTTCGGAACCGCCTCCGTTGTTGTTCATCACAACGAATGCTGCAACCGCTGCGATGATCACAACGGCAACGACCGCTATGATGATTGTCGTTTTATTATCCATTATATAACCTCAATTGGATGTATGTTCCAATAGAAATCATTACAGAATTTTACTATAAAATTAATTGTATGGATAAAATTGACTAATTGTGTATAGCCAGATTATTAATTAAACAATGTTAAAGTGTACAGCTAGTACATCCAACAAGTTCATCAAAATTGACTGTACGGACTTACTTTATATCCGTCGCCGAAAGGAATCACATTCCCCAGAAGGGCTCGTCCTTCCTCTTGATGGCGATGGTCTCCTCGAGGGTCATCTTCTCGTCCTCGGTGAGGTCCATTTCCTTCAGCGGCTTGATGGCGGAACCGATGAGGTCGACGTAGATCACATCCTCCTCGTTGATCTGCCTGCCGGCGGTGACTCCGTCGATACCGACTGCGACCTCCTCGCCCTGCTTGGCCTCTTTGAGTGTCTCCTCCCCTGTGTGAATGGACCTGATCTTACCGCAGTCACGGCCGTCGGGACCGATGAGGTTCTCTCCGGGCCTGATCCTTCCTGCGAGGACCCTCACACCGACGATTGCCGGTTTATTTGCACGGAATATGCAGTTGGGCAGGATCTTGAACTTGGCAGGGAACGAGAACTCCGCTCTCTTGTCGCCCTCTGCCTGCCGCTTGGTCTCGTCGACCCATTCGATGTAATCCTCGATGAGCTTGTAGACGATTTGATTGGTCAGAACCTTGAGTTCAGGGTGCAGCGCAAGCTCCGCCTCCGCATCCTTTGATAATGTTGAATTGAAACCGAGAAGGACGCAGTTCTTCTTGTCTCCATAAGCTGCTTCAACTATGTCCCTGCGTGTGATCTCTCCCACGCCGTACTTCCTGATTGGGATGTTGTTAGCTTTTGCTTCGAATGCGAGGGCCTCCAACGAACCTACCGCATCCGCTTTGATGGAGATACCGTTCTCGGTCGTCTCGATCTTGACCGTGGACTCCTCCTGGAGCGTCTTGATCGCGGGATCCTTCTCGTTCTTCACAACGAGCATGGGGGCGCCTGCGATGACACCTTCCACGTTCTGGCAGGAGATCTTGACTCCCGCCGCAGCATGGAGAACGGGAACGGAATCGAACCTGTCCCTGGGGTCGCGGATCTCGTCCAGCGGTTTGGGCTTGAGGATCGCTTTCACTTTTGTCACGACTGGTGCCCCTCTGGTTCCCAGAGCGACCATGTCTCCCTTCTTGATTGTACCGGAGTAGAGGATCATATCGAGTGTCTTTCCGAGTCCCTTCTCCTCCTTGATCTCCAGGATTGTTCCCTTTCCGGGGCCCTCTCCCTTCTCCAATTGGGATTCAAGGAAGCGCTGGGCCAATCCGATGAGGACCAGTAACAGGTCAGGCACTCCCTCTCCCTCCTTGGCGGAGATGGGGACCAATGCGACGTTCTTTGTGAAGTCATCAATCCTGTCGTACCTGTCCGCGTAGATGCCCTGCTCGGAGAGCTGGGCGATGACTGTGTACAGCTTGTCGTTGAACACCTCGATTGTGTGGGCCTGCTGCTGTTTCTCCGACAGTATGAAGGGCCTTCCCTCCTCGGAGATCCATCCCTCGATGGTGTCGACCTTGTTCAGGGCTATGACGAACGGGGTCTTGTACTGCCTCAGGATCCTGATGGATTCGATGGTCTGGGGCATTATGCCTTCTCTGATGTCTATGACCAGGACGGCGATGTCCGCGAGGGAACCTCCCCTTGCGCGGAGCGTTATGAAAGAATGATGTCCGGGGGTGTCTATGAACAACAATCCGGGAACGCCGAACTTCTTGTTCCCGATGAGCTGGTTGCACACCTTGTAGATGTGCTCTATGGGGACCTCGGTAGCACCGATGTGCTGCGTTATGGCGCCTGCCTCGCGGGCCTGCACCGAAGTTCCCCTGATCCTGTCCAAAAGCTTTGTCTTACCATGGTCCACGTGACCAAGAACGCTCACAACCGGTTGTCTTATCGCCATAGCCACCACAATCCATGTAATCCAAATCTAAATGACACTTAATAAAGGTCATCGGTCCGTCAAAGCCACACAGGTAATTAAGCTTTGCAGAATAAGGGATTAATCATAGACATTGTCACGTTTTCCTACCTGGAAGATGAAAATCAGAAGAACATTGTCACGTATCTCGGTCAGAATCCTAAAATCACCTACGCGGTATCTCCAAGATCCTTTGTAGTCGCCTGAAAGTGCTCTACCCATTCTGCGGGGTTCCTCGCATCCTTGAAGATTCTTACCGATCCAATTATAGATCCTTTCAGCATCTTTTGGATTCTTTTTATTGAGTTTAATCAAAAAATCCATAGCGCTGTCGCTATATTCTACCCTATAACTCAAAGGAATCCCAACCTCTTCCCAACTTCCTCATGGGAATATGATACAGGATTCTTCTCATAACGTGCTTTAGCTTCTTCAAACGCCTTCACATCAATCTCATCTTCTATCGCCTCTATAGTCAGCTTCCTAATGACTTCGGAAATCTTCATCTGATATAGGTCAGCGTATTCTTGTATGAGTGCTTCCTCACGCGGTGAGAATCTTATTGAATATACCATAATTGTATTACAATTGTCATACTATAAGATAGTATCCACGGTTCGATATGACAATTTGAACAATAACGACAATAATGAAAATGCTGGATGGGCCCACAGTTCCCTGCCGGCCCACCCTTGATGGTTTAGTGCTCACTCGTAGATCCACTTGTCCGCGGTCCTGTCGTATGTGACAAGCTCCTCGGGCTTGAAGAAGATGGAGATCTCCCTCTTAGCGGACTCCACAGAATCCGAACCGTGGATGATGTTGCATCCGGTCACCATTGCGTAATCGCCGCGGATGGTTCCGGGTGCGGACTCGATCGGCTTGGTCTTGCCCATCATGTTCCTGCAGATCTGGACTGCATCCTCTCCCTCGAGGACCATCGCCATGACGGGTCCGGAGGTGATGTAGTTGATCAGCGAGGGGAAGAAGGGCTTGTCCTTGTGCTCCCCGTAGTGCTTCTCAGCAACATCTTTGGGGATGACCATGAACTTGAGACCGACGATCTTCAGTCCTTTCTTCTCGAAGCGTGAGAGGATCTCCCCGCAGAGTCCGCGCTGGACTCCGTCGGGCTTCACCATGAGGTAGGTCTGCTCCATAGCCATGGAACTCACTCCTTCTTCTCAGCTGCCTTGAGCCTGGCCGCCTTCTCTTTGGCTGCCTTCTCGGTCCACTCGGTTGTACGAGCGACCCTCTTCAGCTCGATCATGTTCTTGTAGCACTTGTTTGTGTCGAAGAAGAGGATGGATCCATCCTTCTTGACGAACATCTTGCCGGTACCGGGCTCGATGGGGGCTCCGCAGAAGGAGCATCTCCTAGATGTGTCTACCATCGAAATCACCTCATACCCAGTTTCCTGGCTTCTCTGGATGTCTCCCTCAGCATGAGGATGTCACCCATTCTGACAGGACCCATGATGTTCCTTGTAATGATCCTTCCCTTGTCACGTCCATCGAGGACACGGACCTTGACCTGAGTTGCCTCTCCGGTCATTCCGGTCCTTCCGATGATCTCGACGACCTCAGAAGGGATGCTGTCAGTGTCGACCATTCAGCTCACCTCAGTTCTTGAGGGCTGCGGTTGCCTGAGCGATCTCATCACAAAGTGCTTTTCCCTTTCCGACGTCCATGATGGCGACGGATGCTGCGGGCTTGTTGAGTCCGATAGCGGCTCCAAGCTCGACCTTGCTGGGGACGTACACGTAGGGAACGTTCCTCTCGTCACAGAGAGCGGGCATGTGGGCCAGGATCTCTGGGGGCTCGACGTCGACGGCCATGATGACCATTGCTGCGGTTCCGCGCTCGACGGCCTTTGTGACCTCGTTTGTTCCCTTCTTGATCTTACCGCCGTCGCGAGCTGCCTCAGCGAGAGCGTATGCCTTGTCGGAGAGCTCCTTGGGAGTCTCGAATTTAACAAATACAGACATTTCAATTACCTCTTTCCGGCGCACAAAGGCGCCATCATTATTCATCGGCTCTGTAAGAGCATCCCTCCTATCTTATTATCATATAAAAGGGTGAGTGCTCCGAAGATAGTGGATGACTCATCTATGCTTCGGCAGATACCTGGTGCTCCTCGAACCGCCGATCTTCTCGATCCTTCCATCCCCCATCATGTTGGCCAGCACCCGCTCCACGGTTGATTCGGACAATGATGGGAATAAGCTGCAAAGATCCCTCTTGGACATCGGTATGACCGTCCTCTCCATGAATTGCTCCAAACCCCCCGATTTGACATGTGCCCTGATCTCCGATGCCATCGCCAGATTCATCTCCCTATAGCAGAGGAACAGTTGGGTCAGGAAATACGAGATGAACGGCATGTAGTCATTGGCGTTGTCAAACCATCCGTTCTGAGATTCCTCCAAGGCCTCATAGTAGTCCCTCTTGCTGCTGTTGATCTTGGACTCCATGGAGACGTATCTGCATACCTCATATCCTTCCTTGTACAGCAACAATGTTGTCAGAAGACGGGACATACGTCCATTCCCGTCTGCAAAAGGATGGATCATAAGGAAATCGTCGATGAAGCAGGGGATCAGCAGAAGATTGCTGATGTCCGTATCATCCCTGGCCTCGCGGAACGCCCAGATGAGCTGCTGGAGATTGTCCTCGACCTCTGCTGCCGGGACGAGTTCGTGGACCTTGGTTATCCTCCCCGATGTATCCCTCTCGACGATGGCGTTGTCCCTCGTCTTGAATCCCAGGTATGCGTTGGGGTTCTGACCCATCAGCACGGAATAGATCTTCAGTATCGAATCGATGCTTATGTCGATGCTTTCGTGCTCCTGATGTATGAGCCTCAGCGCATCGCGGTATCCAGCTATCTCTTCCTCATTGTGCCCTTTGGGAGCGGTGTTTCCTGAGATGATGCCTGCCAAGCGAGCCTCATCCGTATAGATGCCTTCAATGGCATTCGAATCAGCCACGGACATTATCATGGCACGCAATTCCAAAGCATCGCGGACGGTCTCATCCAACACGTTAGGTGCGTCCATAGACGCGTCTATGCGTTCTATATTGCCCACTCTCCCCATGGTGTCCGAATTCACCTTAGAACCCTTGAGGAAGCTGTAGTCATAGACGTGCATACATATGTTTTACATTATTATTATATAAATTTTACTATTATTCTGCCTCATTTATAATTGTAAATAGGGCAGAAACACTGATTCCCGATACACCCCATGATGTACAATTCGAGACCTAATAAGTCGGATTAATGAGAATATGCCCCCTTCCGGGGGCTGAAGAGTTTGGGATCAGTTCACGTAGTCGAGCCACGCATCGTACTTGGAATCCTTTCCGGTGGTGATTTCGATGAACTTCTTGTGGATCTCCGTTGCCACCTTGCCGATCTTTCCGTCCCCGATGACCCTTCCGTCGATCATTGTGACGGGTCCGATCTCAGCGGCGGTTCCGGTCATCCAGACCTCATCTGCAGAGATGAGCTCGGATCTGGAGATCTCCTTCTCGATGACGGTGTATCCCATGTCCCTGGCGACCTTGATGATGGAGTCCCTGGTGATTCCCTCAAGGATGCTCTCCGATACCGAGGGGGTATAGATGACTCCCTTGCGGTAGATGAAGATGTTCTCTCCGGTACACTCAGCGACATGTCCGCAGGAGTTGAGCATCACTGCTTCATCAGCTCCCTGGCGGAGGGCCTCCCTCTTTGCAAGGGTAGATGTGACGTAGGTTCCGTTGACCTTCGCTCCAGCGGGGGAACAGAGGTTGTCGGGCCTGTGCCAGGATGAAGTGATGAGCTTGGCTCCGGCGCTTGCGTCCTCACCGAGGTAGGACCCCATGTAGACACAGCAAATGGACAGCGAGGAGGGAACCTTTGTAGGATTGAGTCCGACCTCCTCTCCGGAGAGGAAGACGGTAGGCTTGATGTAATCGGTGGTGAAACCGAGCTTCGCGTTCTCCCTGATGATCTCCTTGTGGGCCTCGATGATATCCTCAGCTGTCATGAGCTTGCCGTTGACCTTGGGCTCGATTCCCATGATCTTGCATCCGTCCATGAGTCTCTTGATGTGGTCCTTGAGCCTGAACACTGCGGGCCCCTTGGGGGTGCTGTAGACCCTGATACCCTCGAAGATACCGGTACCGTAATTGAGCGCGTGGCAGAGGACGTGCACCTTGGCGTCCTCCCAGTTGACGATGTTCCCGTCGAGCCAAATCTTCTTTGCTTTGTCCATTTGAACACCTTTTCAGATATGCATTGCTATTGAATGCCGCTAGATGGGCAACCATCGCGCGACTATAAACGATTATGGTCAGGATGAGAGTATGTCCCTGACCTCTTCCACGAACCTCTCCGACCTTTCCTTGGCTACGTCGGGGTACTTGGATTCGGAGTAGATCCTAAACTTAGGTTCCGTTCCCGAAGGACGGAGAAGGACCCATCCGTCATCGTATGTGATCTTCAGTCCGTCGGTGGTATCCAGCTTCTCTGCGGAATGGCCTGTTGCAATTTCTACAAGGAGCTGCGCTTTCTTATCGTCTGGACAGGGAGCTGCGGCCTTGATCGTGTAATATTTGGGTAATTTGTCTACCTGTGCCTGGACGGATCCGTTCTTCGCAACAAACTCCATCATCCTGGCGGCAGCCATGGCGCCGTCGCGGCAGAACTGATGGTCAGCGTAGATTATACCGCCGTTATCCTCGCCTCCGATGGGGGCACCGGTCTCGATCATCTTCCTCGCCACGATGGGGGAGCCTACGGCGGTGCGGATGGTCTCTCCGCCCACTTCTTTGACGGCATCCTCGACCATGTTGGACAGTGCAACTGTGGATACCAGCTGTTTCTTCTGGCTGTTCTTGACGCATAGGATCGAAAGTAAGGCCAGTCCGACATCTCCTGGAAGGTACGTTCCCGTGTCGGAGACGAACACGCAGCGGTCAGCATCCCCGTCGTGGGCAAAGCCCAGGTCGGCGTGGATCTCCTTGACGGTCTCCTTCAGCTCGGACAGGTTCTCCTCCACGGGTTCGCTGTAATGACCGGGGAACATCCCGTCGGCCTCGCCGTTGAGGACGACCGCGGATACCCCGAGTTTCTCCAGCAGAAGAGGCGATGTGTGCACGGATGCGCCGTTGGCGCAGTCCAGAACAACTTTGAGATTTGCTTTTCTGATTGCCTCGGCATCCACTTTGGAGACTATGGCATCGATATACTTCTCGCCGGCATCCTCCACGCGGGTCATGTTCCCGATCTTATCCCAATTAACTGTCTGCAAGTCCACTTCATAAGCATCCTCTATGGCTGATTCCTCCTCATGTGAACATTCGGTACCGTCTGCTGAGACGCATTTGATCCCGTTGAACTCCGGAGGGTTGTGGGATGCTGTTATCATCACTCCGGCGGTGACTTCGTCATGTGTCTTGACAAAATACTGAAGGGCAGGCGTAGGCACCATCCCGAGGTCGATTACGTCAACACCCATGGACATGAGTCCCGAGGAAACGGAAGCGAAGATCATCGGCGACGAAACACGGGTATCCGTAGCAATGGCGATAGGTCCTGGGCCCAGAACATGCGCTATGGCCCTTCCGACCTTCATAGATAACTCACAGTTAAGGTAGCCATTGGCCACCCCGCGGATCCCATTGGTGCCGAACATCTTCATCTTATCACACCCTCATAAACGATGGAGTATAATGAAGATTTGATGAAAGGTTCGACTATCTTATCAAGAGAGTTCTTCGAAATGATGATACTTCTTGATGTCGGAATCTCTGATCTTCAGGTGGCGCTTTCCCCCGAACGGATCCTTGTGCTTTCTTACCGTTACTTCCCACGGTGTGTTTTCCCTATGGGTCAGGTCGACCAGTTCTTTCCCTGTTATGAACCTGTACTTACTCAAGGTCTTCTCTATCGATGCCAGTTTCTCTTCGCCATCTTCAGCGAACAGTATCCTGCTTCTCATCTGGATCGAAATGTTCATCTTCGAGAATACGACTGTATCATCGATCAACGTACTCGGCTTCTCCTTACTGTAATCTCTCAAAGTCTGAAATACGGTATCTACTACAGGGCCGTACATGAAGGCGAAAACTTTATCCTCGAATAGCTTCTTTCCGGTACTGCAGAGATAATCCGCATAGCACATATACGTTAACTTCTCGACCTTTGTATGTGTGCAGGCTTCCTTGGACAGGATGTATTTGGCCACATCGATCCCATCCAGATAGCGGTCTTCTTGGATGATTTTCACGAATTCGTCAACCGTTTCCACTACCTGTACGTCATCGAAATACGGATCCCTTTCGACGACGGAACTCCAGTCAGCAGAATCGGTATGGATGGTATGCGTGCTGAACGATACCCTCTTCCCATCGTATGCGCTGCTGACCCTGTCGATTGCGCCCTTGACAACGCTATAATCGCAGTCGGGGAAATCCAGACAAATCCTTGAACCTTTAGAATAGGAACTGCTCAAAAGAATCTGATGTTTTATCATCTTTCACTCTCGTTCGTTATTTCTTCCTTAGTCTGTGATTCCCATTTCTTGTACTCATATCTGTGATGCGTATGTGAGATCTGGTTTTCCCTCTCGTCCGCACTTCTCCAGATCTGCAATTCCCACTTGAACGTATTGTTGTCTCTCTTGAAGTATATATGAGTTGCCCTATATCTGTTATTGTAGTCTTTATGGACCTCGTCCTTCTTCTCACACATCAATCCTATCTTTTTCATTTCATTACAAATATCTGTATGCGTAAGCTCATCACATTCGATGATCACACGTATCCCGAAAAGATCGTTGAAGCACTTATTGATGCTGACCTTACCTTCCTCCTCCCTTTTGAGATAGTCGTCATATTTTTCTTCAATGGAGTTGGAGATCTTTATACGGTTGTTGATTGTGAATTCCTTATCGGTGCTGTCAAACTGTGTGACCTCGATACGGTTATTCAAGAATGAAGTGTATTGTTTGATGATAGGCATCAGATTCTTTTCCTCTATATCAGCTACCTTCGTAGATTTTTGATTGAAGAGCTCGATACCGTTCTTTTCAGCGAACTGGATCCATTCTTCTGACACCCTACTATGAACCACTGAAATCATATTGGTAAGACTGATAAGCATCTTCAGTGCATCTTCCTTCCTTATCGTTCGCATGACATTTTGGTTAGATATAATACATATCTTTAGGCTCTAACATCATAATAACTATCAGTTTCTAAGGATCTTTCATGATTTATTCTCATCTTTTACTATATTGACAAATCTTAACTCGTGCTTCCCGTTTGTATTCCACTCATTAAAATGAAAAAGTGCCTTGTCAAGTTGATTAACAGGAAATGACCAAAAATGAGCAAATTGGTTAGAGCGAGGAAGAATTGAACGATCTTCGTTATTATTGTAATTATTAATTGCAATTCTTAATTCTCTTTGTGAAGAGTAATCGACACCATCAGCAAATCTTCTTTTTTGAAAACCGTAACCATATTGGATGCATGTTTACGTGCTCCGGAAGTATCAACTGGATCATAATAATAAACAGGAGTATATCCAATATCAAAGCTCTCAGCAAGATCGCTAACATAGTTATGTATATCCCACATTGAGAACACTGCTACACACTCGTATGGAAACGATTCTCTAAAGTTTTTCAAATATTCCTGATTAAGTTTGAAATATACGCTGGAACCGCTAATATATTCCAATTCAAAATCTGGAATTGATAATGAAAGAATTTTACGATATTGAATCTCTTTTCCCCATTCAGAATATGTAAGATTGCGAAACGAATCACCCTTGAAAAATCTATCAACTACTGGCGAATGAAACTCGATTTCAACATCAGAAGCATGACTAAGAGCCTTTTGAAGGTTGCTAGTAAAACTAGCATCATGAGCATTTTCAGATGATGGCAAAACATCGACAACAGCATTATCTGAAATAAAACCACCCTCCATCTCATCATAAACACCTTTTGAATCTACGAGATCCAAATTGTTTTCCTCAGGATGAAATTTTGATAACTGACTAAAACAGAAACTACGATGTTTTAATCCATCAATATATTTGAGGCTTGTAAACTTAAAAACTAATAAAGAATTAGCATAAAGATCATAATCTTTAACCAACAAAGGATCAAT
>SUST01000023.1 GCA_015063285.1 Thermoplasmata archaeon | reverse complement strand
GAACGAACGACTGTGAGCAATTTGCGGGCGCATGCTATGAGCGCCTCGTTGTGGGCCTTCCCGTTCTTCCTCAGACGCTTGAACATCTGGGTGACGACGGAGTCGGGCACCTTCATGATGTGCACCCAGACGGCCTGCTTCAGCAGGCGCCTGGCCTCATCGTCGCCGCGATGGGTCGTGGCGCAGTTGGGGGAGCTCTCTGCGGAATCCCTCTGTTTCGGGACCACCCCGAAGCTGGCCGTGAACTGGTTGGCGGTCCGGAATCTGCCGATGTCCATTATCATCGATGAGAGGTATGCCGCTGTCACCTTCCCGAATCCGGGGATGGTGAGCAGCAGCTCGTACATCCTGATGCCGTCGAACATGGTCTCCATCGCCTTCACTTCAAGGGCGACCCGCTTCTTGAGGGTCTCCGCCTCGGAGACGAAGATCCTGAGGTAGATGTCGTTCTTTCTCCTCATCTCCTCCATGGCCTTGGGGGAGAAGATGTCGCTGTACTCTCTGGACAGTCTGATGCCGTGCAGGAGCAGATGCGACCTGGTCCTCCTCTTCAGGTCGGCCAGGTGCGATTTCTCCTTGAACACGGTCCTACAGACCTCCCTCCTCATCATCCACTCGTGCGAGGGCATGATGCATTCTGCGAACTCGTCCTCCCCGTGCAGTCTCCTGCGCATATAGAAAGCGAGCTCCATGGAGTCGTTGTTGTCGTTCTTCTTCACCGATTTGGTGATACGGTACAGGTCCCTGGCCTGGGCCACGGTCACGTGGCAGCCCAGGTTGGTCAGGACCCAATAGGTATCGAAGGTCTTGGTGGAGTTCTCTATCAGGACATGTATCTCATGCCCTTCCAGGGCATGGGCGATGTCGTACATGTCCTCGGGTTCCGATGGTTGGGAACGGTGGTCCCTGTTGAACCTCTCGAGCGTCTCCTGTTCTTCCAGCGTCGGCTGTCCTTCGCCGGCGTAGACGGCGAAGCAGACGGCCGTCCTCTTGTGCAGATCCATTCCTATGGCTACGCGCATGTCTCTCTTCTCTCCTGCCAACAAAACAACAGGCATGGGAAGAACCCAAATACTCGGAGGTCGATGCAAAATCGACCTCCGTTTGTTTTGTGTAGCAATTAAACATACGCGGGTCACCTTTTCATTCTAACGCTTTCCTATCCCAATCGTCAATCAGCCCGGAGGGCTGCTTCCCGAGGGTCGGCGCAACCGACCCATGGTCACTTTTGATTGGGGCAGTGTTCTTCTATCCAGATCCCTAAATTCCTGATTCCACTCATTTCAGCACTTTTCCGGTATCTATCCACCTTATTACTTCAGTATGACCTGCAAAGGGAATATTCGCTTGCATATCGCACAACACGAGGTTGCTTATTGATTTTGGATAGGTAAGGAAACTAGTTCTCAAAGCCAATCAGTTTATGGCTTGCCGTTTGGATCGGTAACTGCTAGGATGGTAACCGATGGCACAGATCACATCTCGTTGTGCTCCCTGTTTTCTAAGTAAAGAATGTTACGCAACCATGGCGAAGATACCGAACGCGACGATCCTCATCGCAGTGTTGGCAGTCGCTGCGGTCGCAGTCTGTGCAGTCGTGTATTTGGCTGATGACCAAGATTCCAAGATCACGACCAAAGTCCTTGGTCCTGGGCCCTATGAGGGGTATTATCTAGATGTCACGCTGAAGGATTTCGAGAGTATCGGTATCGTCCCCGGCGAGAACATCAAGGCGATGAAGCACGCCACGGTATACGGCATCGGATTCACGGGCGGCACGGACATCTCCTGCATGAGCTGGGCCACGTGCTCACCGTATCGGAGGCAACGGACCTCGATGGTTTCCTGGACGACATAGTCAAGCACAGGAACACAGTCGTAGGTCTTGAGAAGCAGGTCCCGATGAAGTTCGTGATGGCGATGGCCAGTCTGTCGCGCATAAGTACGCATCTCCCCTCGTCGATGGTCAGGAAATTGCAGCTGATCAGGTATCACGGGACCAAGAACTGTCCTGAATGACGATCCTGCTTGTCAGGGGGACCTCTTTCAGAGTTCGGCGATATGATTTGACGAACATTTTGCTATCGGGGCGTGCGCCTTTTGTTTAGCTACATTGGATTTCAATGAGTCCTCATGTCCACTAAGTTGAAGGGAACATTCCAAAAAGACCATTTGGTGTCTCAGAAATCATCATGTATTTTGGGCATGGATGTATGTTCCAACACAGACCAGCTACCTGAACGCTTGTTCAGGCCATCTTTATATTTGTTAACAGAACATATGTACCTATGAGCGAATTTAAGAATGATATAATCGACATTAGACGTTTACGTCTGATGATCATAATGGTTGCCGTAGCCTTGATAGGAGCGGCATTCATAACAGTGGGATTTACAGACGATGGTGTATCTGCAGATCCTTCATCTGTTTCTGTTTCGACCAAAGAACAATTGGTAGATGCTATAAATAACGCAGTTGATGGCCAGGTGATAATCGTCACTGCCGACATAGAGATCGATACGACGCTACACATAAAGAGTAAGATCACACTGACTGCACAATCTCCGGTCACGATCAGTGCATCTGACAGCTTTGTAGAGGCTCAGATTTTGGAATATAATTCGACAACCAACTATGTGGCCAATCCAGGAATGATATACGTAGACGGAAACGATGGCAAGGGATCGTTGACTCTCGGCGAGAACACGAATTCGCCTCTCCTTACCATCGATGGCAAGGGGAAGGCCAGGGTTATTTACAACACGAGGCAGGGTGGCGACAGTTCCTTCAACTCTTTGATTATCTATTCGGCTAAGATAACAGGAGGCCATCACGATAGGAATGGAGGAGGAATTTTTAACACGCACGGAGCAGGATTCGAGATGTATGGCGGAGAGGTCTCCGGAAATACGCTGAATACTGCTCGTGTCGGATATGAAACGATGAAGTATTCAACAGATGTCTGGAATGGATCTGGAGCACGTCTCTACGTTCATGGCGGAAGCATAGGTTGTGTACTGCAGAACACACTACCAGGTAACGATTCATACGTCAGATTAGACGGAACCGGACATATAGGCACAGTATATGTGGTTTATAATAACACAGGACGTGCCTCAACCTTCTATTATGACGGAGGTACCGTCGACCATGTTCTGCTGAGTTCGAAGAACAATTTGGGAGTTCCCGAATCTTTCACTCATATGGAAGTCTATGATCCTCAACCGGGCAATGTTTACAAGCCGAGTACATACGAGGCTGTAGAGAATTTGAGTACCGGAGCGAAATACAATTCCATTTACGATGCCGTGGAGGAAGCCCAGAGCGGTGACAAGATAAAGATCTTGGTCAACATCATATTGGGCAGCACTCTGATCATAAACAAGGAGATCACACTGGTTTCTGATTCTCCAAAGACGATCAAGGCCGCAGATGATTTCAGGGAGTGGCTGAAAACTCATTCAATTCCCAACACCGTGGTTTATTACCCCGGAATGATATTCATCGACGGTTCCAGCTCGGCAACAACGCAGCTGATACTGGGCGAGAGCACGTCTTCGCCCATTCTCACCATCGATGCGAACGGTAAGTGCAGAGTGATTAATAACGAGACGAGGGGAGGAACTGTAGGCTATCATATATCGCTCACAATCAATTCAGCCAAGATCACGAACGGAATGCTGCCTGACAGAGGGGCCGGTGTCTTCAACTCATATATGGGGCAATTCGTCATGAACGGCGGGGAGATATCAGGCAATAATCTGTCTGGTCCCGAAACTCGCTACAAGTATGCGACCGATGTCTTCAACGGATCCGGTGCAGAGGGCTGGATCAACGGCGGTACAATCGGTTCTCTATTCCAGCATTCGACTGAGGGAGGACAAAAGAAGGGCAAGATCACCATCAATGGGGGCATTATCGATTCAGCTTACCTCGATTATCCATACGGCGATGCACTTTCCACACTCGTATACAACAGCGGAACACTCGGCAAATTAATGATGGAGACATCGAACAACGGGGGAACTTTCGACCCACGTCCGTCCAATATACTGGACAACCCTTCCTTTGGTGAGTACCACAGCGGAGATGTGGTTCTGCTTCTCGAAACGGGTCGCGTCACCGGATACGGAAGCATCCAGGATGCACATGATGCTGCCGATGACAGTAAGAATGTCCTTATGCTTCTGATGGACTCCGTCTTGCCCGAGCCTCTGCGCGTGACGAAGACCATAACTTTGAAGGGAGGTTTCACAATAACTCCTGCCATCAACGATGCGTTCTTGAACGATGGCGCCATGATACTATCCAATCAAGGAGCGATAAATATCCCGACCCTTACGCTCGCTGGACCCACAATCGACGGTAAAGGGATGTATAGGTGTGTACTCTCTCTATCTGCAAATCTCGTACTGGAAAGTGGCCTTATTACCAACGGACGCACTGAATCCAACAGTATTTATGAATGCTACGGGGCAGGGATTTCGTTGTATAATTCGACCTTCAAAATGCTCGGAGGATGCGTTGAAGGAAATAATAACGACGTGATGAGTGACGGATATTTCCAGTACACTGCAGATATCTTTGCCTTCGCCAGCGATTTAACCATCAGCGGCGGGACAGTAGGTTATATGGCTGGAAAATCCACGGCCGATGTTGGGACCTCTTTCTTTGTCTCAGGTGACAACACCCGTATCGGGACCCTTCTTCTGACCAGCGACACGAATGGCGCTACAGGAGGAATCTATCGTGCTGCTATGACCTATTCGAGCGCGACGGATGCGTCTAGGCCATCCGTAGGGCTGCTCTTAGACCATGTATCGAAGAAGGTATCGGAGACTCCAGGAGATGAGCGCAAGGTTGTGTACAGCATCTCTGAAATGGAGAACGGTAACACCTACTACGGAGGTGTGTCGACCGTCGAATGGTTCAACGGAGATGACCTCTTGGAAACCGATGAACCCGTTCAATTCAAGCAAGCTCCCAAATACGACGGAAACGACCCTGTTAGGGATTTAGTCGGAACAACCGGATACGAGTTCGTCGGGTGGCATACAGATAAGCAGGCGGATATCAACTCTCAGGATCTGATCCTTAAGGAGAATCTGCAATCCGTGGAAATCACCAACAATACAACATATTACGCCATATTCAAGGAGATCGCGACCTACGCCATCGATGGAAACATCGTCGATGGAAGTATCGAAACAGACCTGGGTAGGGCGTTGCATCACAAGGAGATAAAGATAAAGATATTGCCTGACGCAGACCATGTTCTGCCTGCCAGTGTGACGGTGTCCGTGGGTAACAGGACACTCTCCGATACCGACTTCGGTTATTCATCCGGCATCATAACCATACACGAAGGGGTCGTGGACGGCGATATAGTTGTCACGGCAGCATGTCCCCTTGACCGCATAGGCATAGACATTCACATCATCGACGAGGGACTATCCGGCGTGAGGTACAAGGTGAACAACGGGGACTATGTGACCGAAACTGCATCCTTCAATTTCGAAGTCGACATCGGGTCGGAGTTGATCCTGGAGGTACTCATGAAGGACGGATATGTCTTCTCGAAGTGGGCCAACGCGTCAGGAAGCGGAAGTCAAGACAATCCTTACGAGATCAGCAACATCAGGGCAAGCATCGAGCTGTTCCCGCAGACCAAGGTTGATGCCGTACATACAATCACCTTCCTCGGTAACGGAGGAAGCCCTGCACAGACTGTCGTGGAGACAGATGAGAACGGTAGACTGTCATCTCTCCCTGAAGTGGTCCGTGACGGTTACACCTTCGTGAAGTGGAAGGAGGTCGAGACAGGCAACGATGTGACGGAATCCTACGTGTTCGAGTACGATGCAAAGGTAGAGGCGGTATGGGAACTGAACTCCGAGCCTTCTCCCGGTCCGAACCCTAAGCCGAATCCCGAGCCTTCTCCCGGTCCGAACCCTAAGCCAACTCCAAAGCCTCAGATCATCACGGTGACGATCATCTTTGAAGCGACGGAGGGAGGACAGGTCGATCATGAAAGGATCAAGGTTCCGCTGAATTCAAAGCTGGTCGTCAACGGCGATGCTCTGATTATCGGTTCCGGAGCCAATATGCTGACCGTGAAGGCTTCGGCTTCCACAGGGTTCATGTTCGCTTCTTGGTCGACCGAGGACTGCAACCTGATGTCCAATATGGTCATAACCGCTGAATTCAAGGCGATAACCATGATAGGTATCGCTGTGGAGGAGGCCCCGATCAAGATGACGTACACAGAGGGCGAGACGTTCGATCCGAGCGGACTGGTCATCCTTGCAGGCTTTGACAACATGTCATCGCATAGCATCGGTCATGACGGCAACGAGGAGCTGTTCACTTTCAGTGTGGCTCCGCACACCCCTCTGACGGCGGATCACACCACCGTTACGGTGTATTTCAACGGGCACTCTGCAGAACTGCTCATATCGGTGCTGTCAGAAGAAGACTTCAATTTGCTGATAATAATCCTGGTCGTCATCGCGATTGCTATGGTCGCCGCAGTGAGCTTCTACCTGGTAAGGAGATCCTTCTGAGGCGTATCAAGGACAGTCAAACTATTTCCGGGGCATCTGCCCCGGTACAGTATCTTCGATAGGATTAAGTCCAGTTAATGTGTAGAGCAGTCAATGATAGCCTCAGCATCTGCTCTGCACAACACATGACGATTCCATGTCATCACGCATCGCTAGTCGAGTGGGGTTGAGCATATGAAGTGATACTGAAGGTTGGGGGATGCAGCATATGGGCGGGAGGAGGATTCTGATTAATGGACGAGACAGCTTTAATCACAAGCATGGCAGTCCTTCTCCTGCTCGCTGCCGTATGCTCGTTGGTCTCCAACAGACTGAAGCTCCCTCCCCTGATAGGCTACCTCATAGCCGGCATAATCATCGCCAACGTTTGGAGCGTTGATGAAACATCGCAGATCATAGTTGAAGTATTGTCGGATATGGGGTTGATCGTACTGATGTTCTGCATCGGGATGGAGATCAATCTCAAGAAGATTCGGAAGCAGGGCCTATTTGCGATCATCGTCGCATTGGTACAGCTCCCGTCCATGGTGCTGGGCGGTGTGGTCGCAGGTACCATGTTAGGTCTGGATATGGTCCAGAGTCTTTGTCTCGGAGGCATAATATCGGGATCCAGTACGGCGGTAGTCATGGCCGTTCTCAAGACACAGAACCGTCTGGACAAGGACCATATCGATACGATCGTCCTCATAACGATAATGGAGGACATCGGACAGGTCATAATACTGTCATTGCTGACCCCCATGATGTCAGGGAATGAATTGGATTCCGTCGGTCTGGCGGTGATGGTCCTCAGCATCATGGCGGTCATGGTGGTAAGCGTTGTGGCTGGAGTGAGACTCGTCCCTCGTTTCATGAATTGGATCTCCGACAACGTGTCTTTCGAGGTTTTGCTTATCCTATCGCTTGGGATGGCATTCGGAATGGCATTGCTGGCCAACATAGTGGGTCTGTCCGTAGCCATCGGGGCGTTCCTCATGGGTATGATGATTTCCCCCAGCAGGAGCAACAAGCAGCTGAATCATAATTTCGAGCCTATGAAGAATGTCCTGATGTCGATGTTCTTCATTTCCGTGGGTATGGAGATCTCCCTGAATCAGCTGTTGGACAATGTGCCTTCCATAATCGGACTGTATTTGCTCTATGCGCTTCTGAAATCAGGGACAGTCTTCCTAGGATACTGGCTGGGAGGAGAGACGCCGCGTAACGGGTTCATTTCGGCGATAAGTCTCGTGGCGATGGGGGAATTCGCCTTCATCATCGCTAAGCAGGCATTGGACCAGGGCGTTGTAGACGAAGGGTTCTACACAACGGTTATAGGTGCCGCATTGGTCTCGATGATAATCCTCCCCATGATAACCAGGTCTTCGGATAGGATATGGGATAGGATGGTGGGTGCCTGTCCGGCCGGTGCATTGGACGCTTTGAGAAGAGTGAACGGTTCTCGCGACTCCCTGTATCACGGGATCTCAATGTCCTCCAGGAGGACCAAGAAAGAGTTCAGGAGGCTGATGGTCATGAATTACATATTCCTGCTCCTGATAATCCTGATCGAGATACTCTTCGTCTTGATCAATCCCGCATTGGCCGAATCGGCAGAGAGGCATATAGGGGGAACGGCCGTGTTGTGGAGCATCGGGATGCTTCTCATCAACCTCATCAGCATATATCTGCCCATATACATGATAGTGAGCAATCTCAGGAAGGCCGCCGATATGGGGGACCATTCTCCAGAAGTCAGAAAGAGCACTGAAAGAAGGCTCACGATAACAGACATGTTCACGATGTCCAGTACAACCATGGTCAGCGCGATGGTGGCGATCATCGTTCTGATCCTGGTCCCCAACAACCTGGGGATGCTGGAGCACATAGTCGTTCTGGTGCTGGCGCTGGCCGGGCTTTTCGTATACAACCGCAGAAGGCTGCAGAGCGCAATCAGATGATCGGGAAGGACAGACCCGTCCCGCGAGGACGAACAGACGTCACTGAACAACTGGACAGCTCTCGGCTTTATACGTCCATGGTATTGGGAGAACATTCACGGGTCGGGTATCGGTGCCCTTTTGACTGCGGGGCAATGTATATACAGCAAATTCGGCAAGATCACCATCTCAATGGATCGAGTGCAACCGACCCGTGAATATCTAGACATCATGATTCTCATTCGAGGGGTAATGCAATCCGTGCAGATCATCAATGCGATGCTATTGGCATCTGGCGGAACGTAATCTGTATGCTTGGCTGCCGCTAAAGATCAGCACTGTACAGGCGTTCAGGTTGTTATTAAATACTGTTAATAATTTGACCGGGGTAAACGATTTCATGCAATCTGATCCCATCTAGTTATGGTCGGGACACAGATTGGCGATCGTATAATGGGTTAAACGACCTAGAGGGGGAAAAGGACGATATGATGGTGTTCGGAGGCGTTGCTCACGAGTAAGAAACACGAGATACTGATGGCTACAATCAAGCTGTATCACGAGAAGGGAGATTCCCTTTCTCTGGATGCTGTAGCCAAAGGAGCGGATTGCAGTAAGACTCTGATCGTCCATTATTATGAGAACAGGGCAAATCTTCTGAAGAGTTGCTTCAAGATGGTCTGTGACGAGGTGACTGCTGCATTCAAGACCATCGACCCTCCGGAAGGAACGGACAAGGAGGCCTTGAAACAATATCTGACGGACCTTTGGAAAGTGTATTTCAACTATCTCAAGGACAATCCTCTGAAGGCCCGTTTCTACATAGAATACACGCACAGCCCTGCGAATCTGCCTCCGCAGTACAAGACTCCGGAAGGGATGATAATGCTGGCCCTGAACGAGAACTTCCAGCACCTGGTAGAGGATGATCCTCATCTGATGTTCGACATAGAATACATGGTCGCGATGGCCAACGGGATGGCGGCTTTCGTGTTCTCAGAGAAGACGGAGCCGTCGGATGAACTGACGGAAAGGTGTTCCCATATCATAATGAACGGTGTGGTATCGGTCAATAAGCGGTGAGAGCAATGGAAAGCAGGCGGAATATCGGTTCAGTGTCAATAATGGAAAACAGGAGGCATGTGGTCGTCTGAGTCCTACTGCACGAATTGTTTAAAATCCCATATACATAAATAATGACTAACAGTACATTGTTATTATATATTAACAGGTTTAAAATTGGTAAGGAGAGATTAATACGGGGGGAGCATCAGGTATCGTTAGAACGCCATTGATGGCTTTGATTTTTTTGATGTTGATGTTATCAGCCACTATTGTAGTGCTGAACGGTGCAGAAAATACCGTGTTCGCGGATACAGAATCTGAACTGTACTATGATTTTGACGAAGCGACCGGTGAAGCGACCTTAAACAGAAACAACCGCTATGTCAACATAGAACATGTAGTCATACCGGAGACGGTAGTGAGTCCCAATGGGGTGACCTGCACCGTGGTCGCGATAGCAGAGAAGGCATTCGGGAATGTCGACGGCTTCATGCACAATGAATCCATAGTCAGTGTCACAATCCCTTCGACGGTCAAGACCATAGGCCAATACGCGTTCGGAAGATGTTCCTCTCTGACCTCCGTACATCTGTCTGAAGGTCTGGAGACAATAGACAAATTCGCTTTCTGGAAGACTTCCGTTGAGAATCTGATCATTCCCGAATCTGTGACCTTCATGGGGCAGAGCATATGCGAGGAATGCCACTATCTGGAGACCGTTGAAGCGAGGTCGACCGCTCCGCTCGGAGATTTTGCCTTCAAGAACTGTTATTCTCTGGAGTCGGCCACCATTCATTCTGCCGGGACAGGCAGATCTGCCTTCGGCGGCTGCACATCCTTGAAAAATGTAGTCATGATGGACGGATTAACAGTACTGGGGGATTTTGTTTTCAATGGGGATCAAGACCTCTATCGTATCGAATTCCCCGACACTCTTACCACGATGCCTTCCAACATATTCAACTATACTAGTACGGAGTCGTCTGGGCAGATGTTCCACTTCTTTGATGAGAACGATCAGGAATTGGCATTGACCGTCGAAAATATGAAGGGTAAGGTGTGGCAGAAGTTCGGAGATAGGTTCATGCAGGTCACGCGGCTGATGCTGGATGGGAACGGCGGAACTCTGACATGCGTGGCAGACCAGTATATACGTGTCAAAGATCCTGTAACAATAACCAATCCTACGCGTTCAGGATATATCTTCGGCGGATGGGATCCAGCTATTCCTGCAACAATGCCCTCTACGAATGTATCGTCCAAGGCCATATGGAAGGTAGAGGTCCCTACTCCGTACACAGAACCATTCATATTTGACAATACGACTCGTACAGCGCTTCATAATAATCTCACATACACTGTCTCAGGCGAAGTGAGCGGCAAGGATGCGAAGAAGTATACTGCGACCGCGACACTGACCAATCCTGAGAACAGTCAGTGGGCGGACGGATGGTCTTCGGCAAGCAGAACTATAGAATGGGAGATTAAGCCCAAACAGGTCACGGTCGAGGCAGATATCACGATAGGTAAACAGGTCGGAGCAGCGGATCCGGACTTCAGGAATGCCGTTTCGGTCGAAGGCATCGTTCCGGGCGATAGTTTTGAACCTGTGTTCACAGTGTCCTGCCCGCACCCAGAATGCAAAGGGACATATGAGATTGTAGTAACCGGAGCCAGGTATCAGGGCAACTATGATATCTCCTTCCATAGTGGAAACGTGTTTCTCATCGAGGCGCATGAGATCCACAAACCGGTTGCCAAAACGGGGCTGGTGTATGACGGAAATGAGCACTGGGGAACAGAACCTGGGGTAGGTTATGATCTGACCGGTGAGTTCAAGGGTACAAACTCCACTACAGTTACCGGCCATTCTTACAAAGCGACCGCGACCCTCAAAACAGGTTATCAGTGGATCGAATCTCCAGAGGAACGCGATCCTTTGATTATTGAGTGGACCATTGCCCAGAAACCCGTGACTGTAAAGTCTGTAATTCCAATAAGCAAGTCTTATCTATCAGGGGATCCGGATCTGAAAACATCGATAGTCATTGAAGGGTTGATCGGCAGTGATGCTATTGAATATAATATAAGTCGTGAAGCAGGCGAAAATGTTGGCAAGTATACGATCGATGTGTCTGGAAACTCGAGTCAAGGGAATTACAAAATTACTTTCTATGATGGCGTAAAATTGTTCTCTATAGTGAGCAATGTCATTGAAAAACCAGTAGCACGTACTGGTCTGGTGTACAACGGGTTGCTCCAAATTGGAGTCCCGGCAGGAGTCGGATATACGCTGTCCGGTGAGTTCAAGGGTACAAATGCTACTGAATTCGTTGGTCATACCTACAAAGCGAATGTGACCATCGAGGACGGTTATGAGTGGAGCGATTCTCCGACTGAACGTGACCCCTTCATCATAGAATGGTCCATTGCCCAGAAGCCTGTCGATGTCATAGTGAAACACAGGGTGGTGAAGGAAGTCGGCGCGTCAGATCCTGCTAATTTTGATGCTTCCGTTGTTGTCGAAGGAACCCTCGGTACTGATACGGTGAGTTTCACAACATCCCGTGCAGACGGGGAGGTTATCGGAGACTACTTGATAACTGTCGCTGGTGACACGAGTCAGGGGAATTACACTGTAACGTTCCAAAGTGCTGAGAAGTTCTACATCGAAGGAGAGAAGATCCCTCGCCCTGTGGCCAAGACCGGATTGATATACAATGGTCATGAGCAGATTGGTGTGGCAGAGCTTCCGGAGGCATATACGATCACGGGAAACCGTGCGACTGATGCTACCAGGGCGACTCCTTATACGGCAACAGTCACGATCAAGGTCGGATATGAGTGGGAAACCACCTCTAGTCGTGATCCATACAACATTGACTGGACAATAGCTCCTTTGGATATCAGGGTCAGGGCAGACAAAGAATTGGTCAAAAATGTCTGGGATACCGATCCTGATTTCAATGACTCCGTGACCGTCCACGGTCTCGTCAACAATTTTGCCGTGAGCTATCAGGCGGCATGCACCCACGAGGAGGCTATAGGCGAATACGACATAACGGTCACAGGTGCTGCAGAACAAGGAAACTACAATGTCACATTCTACCCGGGGCACCATATGTTCACTATCAAAGGTACAGTCATCGATAAGCCTGCACCCGTTCAAGTGACATACGACTCCACTGTGAAAACAGGTGTACCGTCGGGTACCGGGTATACCATAACTGGCAATACAAGCACCGATGCGACCAGAGGGCAGCAAAATGTCGCAACAGCAAACCTCGATGTCGGATTCGAATGGACAGGATCCCCTGGTGTCCGCGAATGTCATATTCCATGGGAGATCTATCCTGCCAAATTGGTCGTGAGGGCGAACAACCAAGTGGTCCAGGTAGGAGAACCTGCGCAGCCATTCACTGTATCGTTCGAAGGCTTCAAGGGGACCGATGACATTTCGGTGTTAACACAGAACTCCCCTACATTCACATGCAGTTACACTGCCGGCTCTCCTGCCGGGGATTACGATATAATCCTCGGCGGAACGTTCTCGGCCAAAAACTACGATTTCATCCTGGAGGATGGGGAGATCAACTGCGGGGACATCAAGATCGATAAGCCCCTGCCCATACACGGTCTGGCGTATGCAGGTCATCCATTGATAGCGATAACCGACAGCTACGGATTCACCGTCACAGGCAACGAAGCGACACTTCCTGGCGACTATATCGCAGTGATCACACCCAAGGCGGGCTACAGCTGGTCCGATAACACGACTGGTCCTTTCGAGCTGCCCTGGACGATCTCAAAGGCATCGCTCACCATCATCGCGGACGATCAGGAGGTATATGTGGGAGACCCTGCCGGACCCTACACCGTGACAGCGAACGGATTCGTAGACGGAGAGGGGATGAGCGATCTGGACGGAACGCTACTGATTGAGTGCAGCTACACCACCTCGTCACCTGCAGGTAAGTATCCCATAGTTCCGAGCGGAGTCAGTTCTGACAACTACGACATCAAATTCGAGAATGGTACGCTGACAGCGACCAACCACGATCCTAGACCAAAACCGGTGCCGGTCATACCTGTCACCGTAACGTTCGGTTCGACGGCCGGCGGGCATGTCAGCGCTGATTCGATGACCGTACCTTTGAATTCCAAAGTGTCCTTGAACGGCAGCATGCTGATCATAGGCAGCGGCTCCAGCGCGAAGGTCGTTAAAGCGATCGCGGATGCAGGATATGCATTCGACTCCTGGTCGGTCGAAGACGGTCAACACATCTTGAAGGATACGGACATAACAGCTTCGTTCAAGACGGTCACCATCAGCGATGTCGCCGTATGGGAAACCCCCGATAAGGTCACCTATGCAGAAGGGGATATGTTCGAACCGAAAGGAATGAAGATCATGGTGACGTACAACGACGGATCCGCGGCAATCGTGGGATACGAAGGCAGTGAGTCCGAATTCTCCTTCAGTCCATCCTTGGACACTCCTCTGAAACCGAGCGATATCAAGGTGTCCATGACATATGGAGGACATACGACCGAGATCTCCATAACTGTGACGGGTATGGAAGGTGAGCCATTCCCCGTGGCCGCCATCGTTCTGATTATCGCCATCGTGGCAGTGATCGGTATCATAGGTTTGGTATATTCTCGGACCCACCGCAATAACTGATTGAAACTTGACCATGCGGCCCCTTTACAAGGGCGCCGCATGGTCAATCCTTTAGCATATACGTTAGAAGGGTCTGAAAGCAGGAAGCTGTTCAGTTGAACTGCGACAGCCACTCATGCATCTTATCCTCTGTCCCTTTGTGGACCGGATTCTTGGAGATTCTCGCATACTGCTTCTTGACGTTCAGGATGCTGTTGCCGTCGTCGACCTCTCTGAATATATGGTTCACACCCTCCGGAGCGTAGCATTCCACATTGGGGAGGTCACGCAGTCTGTCCAGCGATCTGTAATCAGCGGACAGGTCCTTGGTCCCCGTGATAGCGAGGACTGGTCTTCTATAGGCTTTCAGTTTGGCCACCATGTCCTCCGAATCGTACGCACCATGCTCCCTGATCCATTTGGCATTGATGATACCGCCCTTGATGAACACCTTGTCCTTGTTGCTGGCGGAACATTTGGCGAACATACCATCGACCTTTGCGTTGTTCTTCTCCGGATCCCCGAATTTGCGCATCAGGATGCCTTTAACGCCCTTCATGTTACGCGCCTCATCCGCAAGCTCTGCGTTCTGATAGTGAAGGGCATCCTTCATGCTCATCCCGGCGGCTCCCATAATCATAAGACCAGCGGTTTCCTCTCTGTCAGAAAGAACGGTTGCGATCATCCCGCCCTCACTGTGTCCGAAGACCACAACCCTGGCGGCATCCACATACGGAAGGGATTTAGCATACCTTATCACGGATACGGCATCGTTCACAAGATCCTCGAAGCCGTACAGAGGCCTCTTCCCGCCGCTCTCGTGGGTCCCGCGTTTGTCATAGCGGATTGTCACGAAGCCCCATTCTGCGAATTTCCAGGCAAAGCTCTTGTACATATCGGTATGGAATCCTCTTCCGTTGCCGTCGCGGTCCATGCTGCCCGTTCCCATTATCAGGATTATAGCAGGCTTCTTCCCCTCGAAATCGGATGCAGCTATTGTCGCACCCAGACGGACCTCTCCCTCTATGAAGACCCTCTCTTCTGCAATGTTCATTCTTTCACCTCCTTCATGATAGGCGCTGATACGATCGAGATGCTCCTCTGTCTTCCTCCATCCTCCAACCCCTGGTATTTTTCCAGTAGCTGCTTGTAATCCATGAAGAACTGGGCGAACCTCTCGTCCGAGAGGCGGAGTATGATCGTCCTCAGACTGAGCATGTCGCGGGCAGGGTCGCATCCACCGGCCGAACTGTAATCTCTGAAATTCCCATAAAGGGACATCAGGAACAGATATGCCGTATCGGCGATGTCCAAGGGCATCTTCGAGGCCCAGACCTCCTCATCGAGGGCCAGGGTCCTTTCGGTCGTGCCCCTGACCTTCCTCTCCTCCTC
>SUST01000022.1 GCA_015063285.1 Thermoplasmata archaeon | reverse complement strand
AAATACAAATGGGGTCGGGAGAGGGGATCGAACCCCCGTATGCGGATCTGCAGTCCGCCACATAGCCACTGTGTTACCCCGACGCTGGGCGTAGGATTAGTTGACCGTATTTATTGATATCGTTGCTTTCTCTGGTAGAGCTCATCGCCTTTCCTCTTGGCTTCGAACCCTCCTTTGATATCGCCTTTCTTGAAGAGCAATTCCGCAAGATCAAGCCAGGATTTGGCATCTTCAGGGTTCAGCTCCAGACGGAGCCTGAGATGGGCGATAGCATCGTCTAGCTTGCCCTTCTCTGCCAGAGTCTTGCTGTATTCGCGGCCGTTTGTCTCCTCGTCGCGTACGCGCAGCATCTCCATCTGGGCCTTGTTGAGGATCACCGTGACGGCATTGTCTGAAATCCAGGGATAGCGGCTCTGGATGATCTTCTTGAAAGGAGCGACTTCATCTTGATCTATCTTGCAGTCCTTACCCTTGAAAATCTTCCTGGGGACATCCACGGTCATACTGCCGTGGAGCACGGTGACGTGGTCAGCCTGTGTCATCTTCACCTGAACTTAACGACACGTCCGCAGGCATCTCTCTTGGATACCCCGAACTCGGTCAGCTGTGAAATCTGCTCTTTAGTGAATACGGGGCCGTCTTTACAGATGCGCTTATCGTCCATGACACAGCATCCGCAGACTCCCGCACCGCATTTCATATATCTCTCCAAGGATAGCTGGCAGTCCTGGTTCAGCTCTTCGCATGCCTTGTAGGTGAAATAGAGCATGACCTCCGGCCCGCATGCGATGATGTATCTGTAGGTTTTCTCCTTCAGCTTCTCTTTCATGAGCTGCACGGCATTTCCGTGGAATCCGACGCTTCCGTCGTCTGTAGCTATCCAAAGGTTGGCCGCATGCTTCTCGGCTCTGTCGAGCATGATGAGGTCTTTATCCGAACGGGCAGCGATGATGGTATCTGCACCGGTTTGGACAACAGCAGGCATTACTGCAGCGGTACCTACGCCGCCGCCAATGATCAGTATGTTCTTATCGGTAAGGTCGAAACCGTTTCCGAACGGCCCCCTTATCGAAAGCTTGTCCCCTTCCTTGAATTCGTGGAGTCTCTTGGTAGCATCGCCGATGGCCTTGACAGTGATGCTCTTAGTCTTCTCGCATATGCCTGATACGGACATGGGGATCTCATCCGTTCCAGGGATCCATATCATGATGAACTGGCCCGGGTGCACAACCGCATCCCAGTCGAAGACGAATGTCTTGGTATCGTAGGCCTCTTCGATAACCTTCTTGATCGTTACGACTTCACTCATGAGCGGCACCTACCATAGAACTGATGGAAGAGTACCCGTACTCCTCCATGAAGGATGCGAGACCCTCGTTTATCTTCTTGAAGACGCAGAGCCCCTTGGTGCCTACGGCGCTTCCCACTTGGAAGGCACTTGCGCCGGCCATGATGTATTCGGCAGCATCCCTCCAATCCGATATCCCTCCCACTCCGACCAATGGGATGTCCAGAACGCTCTTCAGGTCGTATATGGCCCTTACACCTACTGGTTTGACGGCTTCCCCGGACAGTCCGCAGAACTTGTTGCTCATTATTGGTCTGGCGAACTCAGGCGATATGACCATTGCCTTCAGAGTGTTAATCGCCACTACAGCGTCTCCGCCTGCATCCTGAACGGCCATCCCTATCTGAGTGAGGATGTGCGTGTTTGGAGTGAGTTTCGCCCAGACGGGGATCGAAACCGATGATTTGACAGCTGATACGATGGATTTCACCATAGCGGGGTCTGTACCGACCTCCATTCCGTATCCTTTCGCATGAGGACAGGACAGATTCAGCTCTACCGCGCAAGCGCCGTAGTCCTCCATCTTGGCCGCTAGTTTGGAGAAGTCCTCGGGACCGGCTCCGTATATGGATCCGATAACCTTGCCCTTCGGTACCGCGATTTCCATTTCCTCCTTGAAGAGCTCTATCCCCGGATTCGGCAGGCCCATGGCGTTGACGTATCCCCCTCTGACCTCCATGAAGCAGGGGTTGTCATGACCTGCATTGGGCTGCAGACCGACGGATTTGGTGACGACTGCACCAGCACCGGATTCCAAAACGCGTACCAGGGATTTCCCGGTCTCATCCATGATACCGGATGCGATCATGCTTGGTTTTTCCAGGCTGATGCTTCCGACATCTGTCTTCAAGGATACCATGAATTGACCGATGCAGTACTCTGATATTAGGTTGATGGCATGGATATCCTTATTAACGGTCCCAAGGATTGAGAAACATGGACATGGAATCCGTCAGGAAGGACTTTCCCACCATACGCAAGAATAAGGGGATATACCTGGACAGTGCCTGTCAGTCGCTGAGGCCAGACCAGGTCATACAGTCCATGACGGATTATTATGAGAACTACCCAGCATGCGGAGGCCGCAGCGTTCATTCCATGGCCACGAAAGTATCCGTCGCAATCGACGAATGCAGGGAGACCCTAGCCTCGTTCTTCGGCACGAAGGATCCCGAGTGCTACATCTTCACCAAGAACAGCACGGAAGGGCTGAATACCGCCGCATTCGGACTGGATCTGAAGAAAGGGGACGTGGTCGTTACCACAGATTCCGAGCACAATTCCAATCACGTACCTTGGCTCCGTCTCAGGGACACCATAGGGATAGAACGCAGATTCTCCAAGTCGGGTAAGACTGGGGAGTTCGACATAGAGTCGTTCAAGGCCTGTATGGACAGCAAGGTCAAGGTGGTCTCCGTCCAGCATACAAACAACGTTACAGGCTGCTCGGTTCCTGTGAAGGCTGTCACGGAGATCGCGCACGATCACGGAGCAGTTGTGATAATCGACGGTGCACAGGCCGCACCGCACATGCCGGTTGACCTTTCTAAGATTGATGCTGACATCTATTGCTGTTCAGTTCACAAGATGCTCGGTCCGAGCGGCATGGGGATCATGTACGGAAAGAGGGAGATCCTTGAAAAACTCCGTCCCCTGACGGTAGGAGGAGGGACGGTAGGTCTCACCACATACGACAGTGTGACCCTGGCTCCCATACCGGACAGGTTCGAGGCCGGACTTCTGAACTATGCGGGCATCATAGGGACAAAGGCGGCATTGGACTATCTGAGCAAGATCGGCATGGATAACGTGGAGTCATGGGATACCGAACTCATGAGGTGCGCCATGGGCAATCTAGAGGATATCAAGAACCTGCATCTGGTCGGGCCTGAACAGCCGGGAAAGAGATGCGGAGTCCTGTCATTCAATATCGACGGTCTTGCATCGCATGATATTGCTATGATGCTGGACAGCATGTCGGGGGTCATGATACGTTCAGGTATGCACTGCGCCCATCCGTTCTATGTCTCCAGGGCAATCGACGGCAGCGCAAGGGCATCGGCATACCTTTACAACAGCCGTGAGGAGATGGACATCTTCACGGATACGGTCAGGAAGATAGCAGAGACCTTTGGTGAATGACCGTTTCTGTATCGTTGCATCCTAATACGAATTCTCCTAGGTATTCTGTCATCGCCATACTTCTGCGATCATTATGGAACAGTTCGACAAAGCCATCGTGGATGTGCGCAGTGTACCCTTCTGGAAGCAACATGCTTCCGTTCAGGACCAGAGTATCGTCATCAGAGGATTGGAAAACGTCTAGCATGTATGCGAACCTTTCGGCCAGATCTTCATCCATCAAATCGGCATCCCTGTCATAGATTCCACTCAGAACACCTGATACTGAAACCATCAAGATGATCCCGCAAGCGCACAGAACCACTCTTGATATTGTGAACTCTATCATAGTTCCCTCACATTGACGCCGTTCTGATCGCTCGAGATCTCGATTATCACCGTTCCGCATAGGGCGATCTCATCGCTGCAGACCGGACGATCAAGAAGGACCCTGGTCACGATACCATCATTCAGAGATGCACGCACGAGATGACCTTCCGTACCCCCTATGGTCAGACAGACTCCGTCGGGGAGGTCCATCTTATGGTTCATCTTGTATCCGGTTCCTTTGCCACCTACAAGATTGATCATGTTGCCCAGTTCTTCGGCTACGGCCTTCAGGTTACCTTCCTCCGCATCGTCCCTTATTGTATCGATCGACGACATGATAGGAGGCACCATCAAAGCAAGTATCAGGAAAGATACGGCCAGTTTTATGGGGAGGCCGATTACCCCCTTTCTGGAGCGTATCATATGACCACTCCGGCTACCTCCTCCGTGTAGGTGGTGTAACCAGACTTGTATGCACTTATCTTGAGCGAGATCGTCCCCATCGGATAATCACCTAGTATCCATCCTTTCAATACGGCCCTTCCATAGGTATCCGTGACGACATCGTAGTCCTTCCCTTCGGGATGGTAGACCTGACTGTTCATTATGCGGACGGTTACACCCTTCATCGGTTCATCGTTCTGATCCAGAACGAGCAGGTGGATGTCGGGTATCTCACCGTCGTCTATGTACACGATGTTCTCTTCCACACCTAGCGTACTGATATACTGAGGGGTGTCAATGCTCCCCATCCACCCCATTATTACGGCACTTCCCATGGTCGCGACCATTATCACTATCATGAGCTGGAGCGGAAGGCCCTCTATCCCTCCCTTGTTGTTTCCCTTCAATCTGATAAGCAAGGTATCACAGGGAAGTGTTTCGTTGGGACAGAATATAAAGGTGTGATGCTGCGGTCAATATGACAAACCGATAGGGACTCTAGCTAGGACGGTATGCTTAGCGCCCTGCGGACTCAGTTCCGACCTCATCACGAGCACCTCATCGCACAGGAACGATTCTATCTCCTTTTCGGAGTATCTTTCGATGAATGGTCTCGGATCCATAGGACCAGTGCATCTTCCGACCGTGATATGGCTTTTGAAGGGTTTCTCATCGAAGGATATGTTGGCAGCTTTCAGATTCGCTGCGATCCCG
Organism: Thermoplasmata archaeon; assembly: GCA_015063285.1. Classification (NCBI taxonomy): domain Archaea; kingdom Methanobacteriati; phylum Thermoplasmatota; class Thermoplasmata; species Thermoplasmata archaeon. The sequence continues at coordinate 14,166 of SUST01000022.1, read as the reverse complement.
TCCGAGATCCTCTTCAGAATGTCGCTGGGCTCTGCACCTATCCAGATAACGGAAGGCCTCTGGGGTTTGGGAAAACATCCGGCACCTTTTATCGTCACTTCGAACGGCTCCATCCCTTCGACGGCATCAGTCACGGCTTTCACAACCTTCTTTATCTTTCCGTCATCGATGTCCCCGATGAACCTCATGGTGATATGCATCTGTGAGAGCGGGGAAGGCCTCACGTTAGGCAGTGAATTCACATCATCGAGTACCGTTTTCAGAGGTTCCTTGTCTTTGATCGGGACCGAGATGAACATTCTGATCTTCATTGCAGATTCTTCCTAATGTCTTCCAGGAGTCCCCTGCATCCTTTTTCGATATCCTCATATGCCTTATCAAAATCCAAGGTGAAGTAGGGGTCATCCACAATCCCTCCCCCAGCATAATCCATCAGGAGTCTGACCGTGCAATCCGCAGATTTGGGAAGGATCCTTTGAATATTATCCATGTTCTCATCATCCATGGCGATGATGTAGTCGAACTCATCGAAATCGGAGACCGTCAGCTGCCTGCTCTTCTTCCCAGCGCATGATATGCCGTGTCTCTTCATGACTTCCGCAGAGCGTCTGTCGACAGGATCGCCTATATGGTATCCGCTGGTCCCTGCTGATTCCACATATATCTTGCCCATCAGTCCTTCCTTCTCGACCATGTCCTTGAATACGAACTCGGCTAAAGGGCTGCGGCAGATGTTCCCATGGCATACGAATAGGACGCTTACTGTCATGATACCGTCCGAACAAGGTCCAGGAAGTACAAAAATTGGCGCATCGGATTTATATGTGGAAGGCTTTGCAGAACACATGACACCTTTGCAGCCTCAGTTGTCAAAGCAGGACAAGATCGTCAACGCCATGCCTTTCATCGCAGTCGGCGTCATCGCCGTCCTCGCAGTCGTGTTCATTTTCACGATGTGAATCCCATAAGGGACTTTCCAAGGCCGGGATATCCCTGCCAAATATCAGTTCAGGCCACGCCCTGACATTTTATGGATGATCAAAAGAAATGGCCCCTTTCGGGGCTAATGAGTTTCAGTCGTTGTTGATGCGTCTGGAGGTCACACGCTTGTAAAGGAACGTGTCCTCTTTCACCTTCAGATTCATGCTCCCTTCGCGGTAGTAATCAGAGGCGCCGTGCTGGAACTGGACGTTCTTCAGTTGGGATTGGAAGTAGTAGTAGAACACTGCTGCTCCTATTCCTCCGAAGATTAATCCTCCTACGATACCGCCGAAATCGAACTCCCCCATTGCGAAGTAGAATAGGGCTACGACGATGGCAAGTATTCCTGCGAACACCCCGAATGTGGCCGAGGCCAGTTTCAGCATGTTGGCAGGCAGGTTACCGACCATCTTTCCGCTCTGTCCGTTCATGGCGAATGTGAGCTTCTCCCCATTCCAGTCCGAGTTGAGCAACCAGACGGGATACAGGACATAGTTCACCGATGACGACTTGGCCGAGATGTCCGAACTGGCTACGCTGACCTCATCATAATGGACTGTGGATCCGAAAGCATCGGCAGCCCCTTCGGCCATTCTCTTCCTCACGCGCGGACGTACGGCTTCCTGGTCGATGTCATATTTATCCGCCACATATCCTGACAGATAACCTGTGGTGAAGTCCACAGCCTTGCTGTAGTCGAACGGTTCTATGGATTCCATGAGGTCATCGGGCATCTTGGACGAACCGTCCGCAGGGACATGGTCGAAGGCGATGTCCCCGGCCCTCCTGACCTTGTAGTACTTGCGCTCGGTGTACTCGGTGTTCCCCGAGGTCCATCTGCGCACGTCAACGCAGTCGTAGACGACATCTGCATCGAGATCCGCGTCGTAAACCCAGAACGGTACATACAGTCCTTTGACCTCTTCCAGCTTGTTGTCCCTGAGGAAGTTCTTCGCCACGAACATCTTGCTGCCCACATGGTCAGCTAATCCCTGCAACGCCTGTTCCTTGGTCTTCTGGAAAGGCAGGACCAGATCCGGTTTCAAGGTACCCGACAGGCGACCTTTGAGCACCACCGCATTACCGCAGTAAGGGCACATCGTGGCCGCTGTCGTCTCATCGGAATAGATGTCTCCTCCGCAGGATTGGCATTGGTATTCTGCCATTCCGTAGAGTTCCTTCTCTGACCATTCGGAACCCCCATCGGATGCCAGTTCGATGTTCTCATCGCTGACAGAGAGGTCCCCTTCGTTCTTCTTCAGCTCGTTGGGGTCGAACTCGTTGTCGCAGTAAGGACATTTGACCTTCTGTGTCCCGATATCGAACTCTAGTGTCGCTCCGCAGAACGGGCACTTGTGGTTGATGATGTCTGACATCAGACCATATCCTCATCGTTGAAGGGGTCTCCGCATTCCGGACAGAATTTCGGAGGCTTGGAGGGGTCTGCAGGCTCCCATCCGCATTTGTCGCAGCGGAATTTGGGGGTTCCTGCCGGTTTCTTCGCACCGCATTCCGTACAGAACTTGCCCTTGTTGACATGTCCGCACTGGCAGGTCCAGCCTGTTACCTCGGGTTTCTTGGCTCCGCACTCTGGGCAGAACTTTCCGGTGGCAGTGGCTCCGCACGAGCATGTCCAGGCTCCGGCAGCGGGCTGAGCTGCCTGGGCCGCCTGCTGCTGTTGCCTCTGCTGGTCTGCCCTGTCGTAGTAGGCTCCGGCGTTCATTCCGCCTCCGCCCATCTGTCCGATCATTCCGACTCCCATGAGTCCCGTGACCGCACCGGCCTCGTTACCAGCCGCGGTCTTAAGCGCGGATGCCTGGGCCTCAACGAGTGTCGCTCCAGCCATAGAGGGGTCGCGAAGCATTCCTGCCTTCTGGGCGTTCTTGATGAGCTCTGCATCCTCTGGCGGGAGGGTGACTGAACCGATTGCTACGCTGACGACGTCGAGTCCGCGGGTCTCTGACCACTTCTTGGACAGTGCGTCGTTCATAGCGTCCTGAAGTTCCTCGCTGTGGTTGACCAGTTGGTTTGGACGAAGTCCGAGGTCGGAGAGTTTTCCGAATCCGGGCTGGAGGGCCGCGATGAACTCTGTCTTGAGCTGATCGTCGATCTCTGTCCTTGAGTATTGGTCCTTGACGTTACCGCAGACGTTGGTGTAGAACAGGATAGGGTCGGAGATCTTGTATGAGAATACTCCGAAACAGCGGACGGATACATCGATATCCAGTCCGATGTTCCTGTCGACCACGCGGAAGGGAATCGGTGTCGATGTCCCGAACTTATTGTCCAGGATCTCCTTCATGTTGAAGTAGTAGACACGCTGGTCTTTTCCGGTGTCGCCACCGTATGTGAAACGTCTGCCCATGGTCTTGAAGGTGTTGATGACACCCTTGCCGAGTCCTCCGGTGAAGACGCTGGGCTCTGTGGATTTGTCGTAGGTGTATGTACCGGGTTCAGAACAGATCTCCACGACCTTTCCGGATTCAACGATTATCATACACTGGCCGTCCGCAACAGCGATACCGGAACCGTTACTGATGATGTTGTCGCTTCCCTTGGTATTGCTGGAACGCTTTCCGACCTGTTTGACACCCTTTATCATTAAGATTTCCTTAGGCATCGATTCGCAGTAGAAGAATTCCTTCCACTGATCTGCCAATGTTCCGCTGACGGAACCTGCGAGCGCCTTGATTAGTCCCATAAACCACGATATAGGATTCTTATGATTTAACTGATTATCCTGTAGGCATCTTTATGTACTTTCCAAGCGAAAATGAACTCCAAGGAGTCCGTAACATGGATATGAAGTACGTATTCGCCATGACAGCCGTTGCGGCGTTGGCGGTCCTAGCAGGGGCCATAGTCCTGTTCGGGGATTCCGAAGCACAAGGTGACGAGATGGAAGCGACGATCATCGAGGAATCAGGTACCTTAAAGGCAAAGGTCGGAGAGGATGTCACTATCGGTCTGGAGGGTAACGTGACCACAGGATACGACTGGAAGGTCGTTTCTACCGATGGTCTCAAGCTCAAGAGCGATGAATATGTCACTGAAAAGACCGAACCTATGGTCTGCGGTGCCGGAGGTGTCCATTATTTCACCTTCCACTGCGAGAAGGCAGGAACCTACAACGTTGTGCTCGATTATCTCCGTGAATGGCAAGGATCTGAGGGCGACACTAAGACCGTGCAGATCATCGTTGAGTGATCAGGCACTGAAATCATAACTAAGTTCGGCGGAACCGTTGGACACATCGAATCTGGCCTTGATGCCGTTGAAGAACGTCATCCTGGGCCCTTTGTGCCCGACATCCGCATCGAACACTATAGGAACATCAAATTCTTTGAGAGATTCGATTATCGTCTTCTGATAGTCTGCGCCTTTGAAGAAAAGCGGCCTTCCGAAGACGAATCCTGTAACTCCCTCGAACCACCCGTCCCTGGACATACTCTCGAACATCTTCCTGATTCTGGATTCGTCCATGTCGTAGGTCTCCATGTACCATATTATGCCCTCCCCGGAGTACTTCTGAATGAAACCATCCATACTGAGGTTGCCCTTTTTGTTATACCATTCCAGCACGTCCATGCAGCCTCCGATCAGCCTCCCTTCGAAAGAAACATCTCCGGCGGGGCAGACCCATTCGACCTTCTTGTCCTCGCTGAAGGGTTCGAGTCCGGTGTTCCTGTCGGCGAATCCGTCCTGATAACGGTCGAACGACTTCTGGCTTCTTCTCTTGCCCTCGAGGAATTCGAGGTTTTCAGAGATGCTACTGTGCCACGGTTCCATGCCGAAATCCCCGAAATTGCCGCAGTAGATCGTGGCGATGTCATGCTCAACGGTCGTTTTGAACAGAAGAACGGTGTTGTCCGAGTACCCCTGCATCCATTTGGGATGCCTTTCCACAAAATCCCAGTCCATGCCCATGAGCATTTCGCATTGGTAATCGCCTCCGGATGCGGAAACTATCACGCCTACTTCAGGATCCTCCAAGAGGCTGCCCAGTTCCATGACCCTTTGCATGAGGGGGGAGCTTCTGCCGCTCTCATCCGCAGTATGGACGTTGGGCGTCTTCCTAATCGGGTGACCCTTCTCCATAAGCTTCTTCTCTGCATGTTGGAAACGAACGATGTCTGTAGGTTCGGTCACTCCGAAGGAGGGTGCGGTCACTCCGATGGTCTGGCCATCCGCCAGGAATCTCGGGATTATCATGAGCTCGGGATGTATTAACGATAAGATAACATTTATCGAATGGATACCATGCGGAGGTCATGGCAATACTTTCGGACAAGGACATCGTCGAAAGCATGATGACCGGATATCTGGGCATCAGCGATTATCACGAGAGAGGGCTCACGCCCAACGGATACGACCTTCGCATCAAGGAGATAATGGTAAGGGGGGATCCCGACCTTAAGACCGAGGGTACCGTGACCATCCCTCCCAGGACAATGTTCTATGTGTCCACAATCGAGAGGGTGAGGATGCCCAAGGATGTATGTGCCCAGCTCTGGCTGAGGACCACATGGATCAGGAAAGGGATAATAGGGGCATTCGGTAAGATCGATGCTGGTTTCGAGGGAACCCTCACATTGGGAGCTTACAATGCAACTGACGATCCGATAGAACTCCCCATCGGGGAGAGGTTCTGTCAGATGGTGTTCGAGACCCTGAACAGCGACACTCTCAAGGATTATGCAGAGAGGAGTGGCCACTACCAGGGGCAGACCGGAGTGACACTGGAGCAGATCAACAAAAAGGATTGATCATCAACTGGTGAGGGTATCGGCCTTCACCAGACTCTTCTCTCAGAATTTTTGGATATCCAATGAGTATACGCTCATAGTCGGCGAATACGTCTTAAGTTCGAAACTGCGAATCCCTATGGAGTGGCCCCTTGCCTTCATCAGGATTATCAGGTCTCCGCAGAAGTCGGAGAACTGTTCCCTTTCGATGATCTTGTACATGTGGGCGGTCCCTCCCTTCTTCAGCTTATCCATGGCGACGCCGAGGAACTGATCGGCTATCTGGGGGAGGTTCATGATTATATGGTTCGCTTCCGGAAGGTCCTTGATCAGAACCGAAGAATCCCCTGTCATCGGTTTGATGCAATCTATGTGATTCTTCTCCGCATTAAGGCGGGCGAAGTGCTCCGCTTCGGGATTGAGGTCTATGGAGTAGACGACGGAAGGTCTGGCAAGTTTTCCTATCACAGTGCCGAACGGAGCGACGCCGGCGAACATATCGATCACCACATCGCCGTCCTTGACCAGACCTGCTATCCTGTAACGCTCGGAGGACAATCTGGGGTTGAAATATACCTTGGAAGGGTCAGTGTATAGCTTAACTCCGAACTCCTTGTGGATGGTCTCAGAGGTCCCTTCGCCTGCAAGTTTCTCCAGGTCCCTGATCCTGAAGTCGCCTTTGACGCCGTAGTCATGGAATACCACACGGATGTTCCTGTTGACCTTTATGAGCGCCTCTCCGATATCATGCCTGTATTCCCATAGCTCGTCAGGTATCTTTATCATGGCAACGTCGCCCACGATATCAAAGGAGCTTGGAAGAATTGGTCTGAGCTCATCCGGGACATGAACGATCTTAGTGTAGTCGGATACCTTGTGCTCCTGCACATCCAAGTCCTCTTCGATTATCTCGTAACCTTCCAGGGAATCGCATTTGACCGGTATGAGGAGGCTGTCGCCGTCGGCGCGTATCTTCGAGTCCAGGTCCAGCAGATCCTCTGAAACGAGCATGGATCTGACGGATTCCCCGTCCTTCTTAGGCACGCGCACGCATCTTACCATATGCTGCGTCAATGATGATGTTGATAAAAAAAGACATGGCCGGGGGGACCGGCCATGATGTGTTTCATTCCTGGTCTATGTGCACCCTCTTAGGCAGCACGTAGAGGTCGCCCTCGTTGTCGATACCGACAGAGGCCTCCACTCCGTAGACATCTTTGATGAGTTCCGGTGTGATGACCTTCTTGGGCTCTCCGATGGCGACCAGCTGTCCCTTCTTCATGATGACGCACAGATCGCAGTACCTGGCCATAAGGGATATGTCGTGCTCGGCGACCAGGATCGTCATGTCCTTCTTCACCATGGCCTTCAGGTATTCCATGACCTCCAGCTTGAATTTCATGTCAAGGTGCGATGTGGGTTCATCGACCAGCATAAGCCTGGGTTCTTGGACATATGCCTTGGCGATCAGGACACGCTGCTGCTCTCCAGAGGACAGCATGTTGAGGGCACGGTCCTGCAGATGGTGGACACCGAACTTCTTCAGGGTCTCCTCCACAAGGGTCTCGTCCTCTTCCGTCTCCCACCACATGTTCTGAAGGTAGGGATATCTTCCAAGCATGACCGTCTCGAATACGGTCAGACCGAACGATGCCGTCATCTCAGCGGGAACGTTGGATACTAGTTTCGCCACCTCGGTAGGTGTCTTGGGTATCACGGATTCCCCGTCGATGAGGATGTCTCCGCTGGTGAGCATATGCATCTTGTTGATGCATCTCATCATAGTCGTCTTACCGCATCCGTTAGGTCCTATCAGACCTACCAGTTTTCCAGAGGGGATGGAGAAACTCACGTCCCTGTCTGCGTGGTAGCCGTTTTCGTAAATCTTGTCCAAGTGACGGACCTCTAATAGTGGGACTTCTTCATCCATTGTACATCTTCCCCCTTATGAAAAGCAAGTAGGCGAACACAGGTACGCCTATCAAAGTTGTAATGGCTCCGACTGGGAGCTCGTTTCCTGGAATGATCATTCTTGCAGCAAGGTCGGCGGCCATCATCAGAACGCCTCCGAGAGCTATCGATCCCGGCAGCACCAGACGGTGGTCCCCTCCGAACAGCATACGGCATAGGTGAGGCACGACCAGTCCTACGAATCCGATGATACCGCAGAAGGCCACACAGAACGCTGTCATGATCGACGCCAATGTCAGGACCAATGCGTTGAACCTCTTCACATTTAGACCCATCTGGCTGGCCTGATTCTCTCCCAACAGGACCAGATTCAGTTCTCTCGCGTACTTGAAGATCAGCAGCGAGATGATTATGACCGGGACCATGATGAACAGTGCCTTCTCCCAGGTGATGTTGGCGAAGGATCCGAACAGCCAAAGCAGGACATCGGAAACCTTGTTCCCTGAGAATACGATCATCATGGTCTGTATCGCACCGAACACCAATCCTATGACCACTCCTGACAGCACATATGCGTTGGTGGTCCCTCCTGCACGGTTGGCCAATGCCATGGTTAGCAGGAAGGCAAGAAGTCCTCCCACTATTGCCGCGATTGCCACGAGATAGATCGAGTTCGGAGATATGAGTCCGAAGAATGTGAACTCGAATGCAATGACCGCTATGGCGAACGTTCCCGCACCTGATGAAACTCCCATGATGTATGGATCCACCAGAGGGTTGCGTATGATGGCCTGGTAGCCTGCTCCCGCTATGGATAATCCCACACCTACAACCAGAGCGGCAATCGCCCTGGGAAGGCGTGAACTGAACACCATTACTTCCTCAGGTGTCATCTCGCTCCCATCCTTCCCTATTGCTGAGAATAGGTTGGAGAGTGCCTCTATCGGACCCATTATCTTCGTTGGTCCTATGCACAGCATCGCGATGAAGACTATCAGGGTAAGGAGGGTTCCCACCCCCATGATGAACTTCATCCTATGCTTTTTGCGTTGAATGTGGGTTTCGCCATGGCCGTCGATGATTCCGCTCATCTTGGCCCTGAATCCGTCCTCAGACATCGTATGACCTCCCTCTCTTGATCAAAAGATATGCGAACACCGGAACTCCGATCATGGTGGTGATCGCTCCGACAGGCAGTTCGTATCCGGAAAGCAACACTCTGGCCAGCAGATCCGCCGATACCATCAGGAATCCTCCGAATGCCATCGTGGCCGGTAGCATCAGACGGTGGTCGCCTCCCAATATCATCCTGCTTAGGTGAGGTATGACCAATCCTACGAATCCGATGATTCCGCAGAACGCCACACAGAACGAAGTCAGTACCGATGCGATGATCAGCATGAATGTGTCGAAACGTTTTGCATCCAATCCCATCTGCTTCGCCTGGTCCTCTCCCAGCAAGACCAAGTTGAATTCCTTGGCCCATATGAGCGGGATGAATGAAAGCGAGATGGATGGGATCAGGACCAGCCATAGCTTGTCCCATGTCATCGTACTGAACGATCCGTACAACCATGACAATGCGCTGGCGACCTTGGTTCCTGCATCGATCATCAGCAGTGACTGCACAGCAGTGAACACAAGACCGATAACGATACCTGCCAGCACATAGTTGATAGATTTTCCCCCGGTCTTAAGCGCCAAGAGCATCGTGAGTCCGAACGCCAGCAGTCCTCCGAATATTGCGGAAAATGCGGTGAGGTAGATGCTGTTGGATGCGAACAGTCCGAAGAATGTGAAGTCGAATGTGAGAACCGCTACAGCGAACGTTCCCGCACCGGACGATACTCCCATGATGTAAGGTTCGACCAGCGGGTTCTTGATCACGGCCTGATACATCGCTCCAGCAACGGAAAGGCCTATTCCCACGGCGATGGCCGCCAATACACGGGGCAGACGCTGGTTGTAGATCAGCATCTCTTCGTATGTCAGGTTATGGCCGCCCTTGCTTATGGCTGACCAAGCATTGGAAAGTGCTTCGCCGATTCCCATGGTGGTCTCTGATCCGACGCAGAGTGAAAGGACCGAGACTGCGAGCGTGATCAGGATACCGAACAGTATGACGGCACGTACCTTACGTCTGCTACGCTTGTTATGGGTGTATTCCTCACCGTAGAAGAAGTGGTAGATCTTGTTCCTCATATCGCTGAACGGCTTTTCCCATTTGAAGACGAATTTAAGGATCGCCCAAAGGGCTATGAGGAATACGACCAGTCCAATCAGCACATACATGATTATCTTCCATGCACCCTCATCCGTGGGTGTGGGTGCCGGAGGGACGTATTCGGGATAGGTCGAGTAGTATACCTGAATACCATTATCGTCGCAGACTAGCGAAAGGCCGTCAACGACTACCGGGGAAACCATCGAGTATGTGCTGACCCCGTCTATTCCGCCGATCATGTTACCTTCGATGTCTAGGACTACAGTCCTGTGCGACGAGTATGTCGTGATGTACAGGTATTTCTGATTCACCAATAGCGGTGCGTTGCGCATTCCATCGAATCCTGCGAATTCTTCGTTGAATACAGTTGCATTACCGGCACTGTCGACTATTATCAGTCCTTTAGCACTGGGTGCAAGTACACAGTTGTCTTCCGTGTTGACATCCCAAATCAAAAGATAAGACGAGACTGCCCCGTATGTATTTTCAAGATCTTTAGTCAGGGTAATCTCTTTTCCGTCGAATTTGAAGACTGCCATACCGCTGAATCTGGAATCCATCCCCAGTCCATCGGAGTAGGATGCGAATATGTCATATTCGCCGTTGCCGTCTTCTAAGACTGCTGGTGCGTTGACCGTTCCGCATTTACCCTGACGACTCTCCGTCTGATAGACGACCTTCTTGGTTATGAGTTCACCAGTAATCTGATCGATCACATACAGAGTTCCGTCATAACAGCCCGAGAAGACATAATTGTGGTAGACTGTAGGTGTAGTGTAATAGTTGTGTCCTCCGCTCTGGTAGGACCAGACAAGATTTAGGTCCTTATCGAAACAGTAAACCATTCCGTTGTATGCCTTACAGTAGATGGTTCCCGCATCAGCGACCAAGGATTCAACGTTACATTTGTATGAAACGTAGTATTCGATTTCTATCGTATCATATGGGATGCTCTTACTCTCATCGCCGAACGGTGCCCCGTCGAATGTAGTAACATTTTCATTATTCTCTCCGGGCCCTGTTCTCCAATCAAACTTGTAGATGTATCCGTTGTTTCCAGCAATGTATACGTATTGTCCCATGATGGCTGGTGAGGTGACATCCATACCATTGGACTTGAATTTGAATTGCCATTTGACGTCTCCGTTGGTCTGATCGTATGAGATGAAGTAGGACAGACCATCTTTGGCCGCATAACCGTATTTGATCATCGCTTGACCCCTTGCAGAGAGGGTTCCTCCGAATGCAGCAACGGGGTCTCCTCCGCCGAAAGTCGGGATATACTCCCAGACCTTTCCTGTCTGCTCTGTATCCACTTCAGCAGTCTGATGCTGGCTGTTCCAAGAATCTCCTTGCAATGAGGTCCAGGATGAACGTGCATCAGGCGTCTCGACAGGTACAAGGCCCTCTGGATAGAATGCGACGGCGACCTTGCCGTCGGTGTAGGTGTCGGAGAAGGAAACAGGTTGCCATTCGGAGCCATCCCATAAGAAAGGTCTCCAAGAAGAGGATACGGTAACACCCGTCCTTCCGGGTTCGGATAATGATCCTCCTGTGGAGCTTCCACCTATCGTTACGTTTTCACGGTCCGCAATAACATTGAGATCATTTTCAAAAGAGATTCCTGCTTTGCTCAGAGTATCTTTGATCATCTCGGAATAGGTGTTTCCCGTTCCCGGAGCAAGCCATTCAGTGTAGCCGGTTCCGTAGTCGAGCAGGAAGTCCCCTGCATAAGGGCTTTCATCTGCATCAGCCTGATCGGCCAGCAACGGGATTGATACCATCAAAAGGGCGGTGATCAGTATGATGGTTGTAAGACGGCGATCCATCACTCCAGCCCTCCTGTTATCTTCAGATAGTCGCGGTAATTATCCCCGATCGCCTTTGGAAGAGGATCGTCCGCGAATGCAGACGGGTCGATGATCATCGCCATGAGCTCCATCAGCTGAATGAACCTGGGTCCAGCCCTGCTGCCGAGTTCACCCGCCGCATCCGCCAGAAGGTAGATCTTACCGTTCTTGTAGGCATCAGTGGATTTCCATTCGTTGCTGATTACCTTGATCATGTCGTCATACTCGTCGGCGCTGTACTTGTAGCTGTCAATGACGATTATGCACTGCGGGTTGTGTTTCGTGATTGATTCTGCAGTGACATTGGTCCAGCCTTTTTCATTATGATAGGAATTGATACCTCTATCCTGTGAGATGATGTCGTCCACATAGGTGTACATTCCAGCAATCCATGGTGACGGATCGTTACTCAATGCGACCATGGTATTAAGTCCATCAGATCCCTCGACCTTTTCCTGAATCTCCTGCATGTAGAACTCTACATTCTTGATGTATGCCTGGGATCCCAGTCCGTAGCCGAGTGCGGTTCCGGTTATGAATATGTTCTTCAGAATCGTCTCTACGTCTTCTCCGTTGTAGAGAACAACGGAATTCACATTGGACGCTCTCAGCATAGTCGCCATCTGAATATCGTTGTATGTAGAAGCATCGCAGAACACCATTTCAGGAGATGTGTTCATTATCGCTTCATAGCTGGGGTCGGTGTAGGATCCGACTATGGAAATCTTTCCTGTCTTCTGTCCTTCAACGACATACTGGGGATAATCGCTGTATGAGTCAGTTCCTACTATCTTAGCTACGCCTCCGACCGCACTGACCGTTTCAGTGCAAACAGGCGACAATGAAACTATCTTTGCAGGTTCTGCATAACCGTATATCGATGTCATGGTGGCATCAACCGCAGGCATTGGTTTCCCGTCAGCCGTGGTGTATGCCCAGATAACTACAGAATAGTCCGATGCATTAATGTCATAGGTCTCTGATTTGATCAGGTCTCCGGTGTTTTCCGGAACATACCAAAGCCCCCAGCTGTTTTTGTCCGTATTCGAATAGTCCACGTCCTCATATTTGACGTCGGTCAGAAATCCATCAGTCATCGTATAATCGAACGACCCTTCTATGTGCGTCTCCTTTACCTTGTCCAAAAGGCTAACGGGATCATCATCTGTTTTGAAATCCGCATTGGTCCAGATCGTGTAATAGTCGCCGAAGTCGACCACAATCCCCTCTGAACGGTATTGAGTGGCGTTGGATCCAAGTCCGTTGAAGGCAACAGTGGCAATAGCTCCGATAATGATTATCGCAACCGTTATGATGGCCTTCGTTTTCATCGCGTTTTGCGATTTATTTTCGGTATTTGAATCCCTTTTGATCCAAGAATTGTCTACCATCTCTGGTCTCACCCCATGCTTTGTTGGAAAGTATGGTTGGTTATAACGTCCAAACACTGTTATCCATCTACTTAAACAGTCGGATAATACTTCCGACTATTACTTGCTGATACATGAACTTGGACTTGGTTAATTGAATTGTAGCCAACTGTAACGTTTATGGCAAATATCAAAAAAGTGCTCTGTCGGGCGGCAGAGCTGAGTTTTATGCCCGATTTAAGATGTTATTCAAGCACTTGCTTTCTTCTTCTTCATAAAGAAGAATGCTGCAGCTGCAATGATGACGATTACGACAACAGCGATGATGATGTAGAGCATCATGTTGCTGGATTCCCAGGAGGTGGTTGAGACCTTAGGGAGGAGAGTTGCGTAACCATAGTCATTGTGCTCGTATTTTTCCTTGTCCTTGTCGGAGAGTTCTTTGTACTCGCTCTCGGTAAGATACTTGTCGAACACTATCGCGAAGGTTGTACCCTCTTCATAGCTGCTGGTGGGCTCCCACTCTTTGCCGTCTGCGTAGTATATTGCAAAGCCGTAGTATGAGAGGGATCCCCATTCGCCGTGGCCAACGAAGTCACCGATGGATGTGAGCCATCCAGAGTCAGACATTTCGTATTTCAGCCCAGCCTTGTCAAGTCCAGCCTTCAGAGCGGCCATGTAGTTCGCCTTGCTCTTGGAGGGAGCCTCATAGCTGTCGAGCCACTTCTCGATAGGCTTGGTGTTGATTGTGTTGTCGTTGAGCTGGATGTAGATGTTGTATGTCACTTTATCTGCATCGTTCTCCTCTGTTGCGACAACGGCAAATGCAGTTGCGCAGAACATAGCAACTACTGCAACTGCCAGAACTTTCGATTTCATCTTCATTCTATCACCTAGATAAATCTAGTTAGTCACGAATTGTATCAAATGTATTTAAGCCAGTTGGCATAATTGTCCACACTTAATCCAGTTAATACGAATTAGTGATGACGTGGATATTATCGTCAGCTCATTCGTCTTCGATTATCTCTTCCGGAGCACCAGCGAACTTCACCAATGCGTATTGCTCCATGAAGTGGAGGTTA
>SUST01000021.1 GCA_015063285.1 Thermoplasmata archaeon | reverse complement strand
CTGAACGTCTACGACCAGCACCACTACTTCATCAAGAACAACCAGATGAGGTTCACCCCTCCGGTGCAGACCGCCTACGCCCTGAGGCAGGCGATCCTCGAGACGAAGATAGAGACAATAGAGGGAAGATATGCACGTTATACTGCATGCTGGCACATACTCATTGATGCAGTTAAATCCCTAGGCCTGGAGATGCCTGTTCCCGAATCGGAGCAGTCACATCTCATCGTAACGATAATGGATCCCAAGACGCCGAAGTACAGCTTCAACGATATGCACGACTTCTCGCGCGAGCACGGATTCACCATCTATCCCGGAAAGCTCAGCGACGCACCTACGTTCCGCATAGCTAATATCGGAGATATCAGGCCCGATGAGATGCAGAGATTCACCGAGCTCTTCAAGAAGTATATCGAATCGATCAGATGATCAGTCGTCGTAGAAGTAATCGATTCCCTTGATCTTGGCGTAGATCTTGGCCAGGAATCTTCCGACGCATCCGCACTGGTGGAACGTCATCATAGGGACCTTGGGACTGATATGGGATTCCCCGACTTCCCTCTTCTCGAAGATGTAGTGCTCCTCGTCGATCTTGATGTCTTTGGGCCCCCACCTGAGCAGGTCGAGAAGGACCTTCCAGCCCTGCAGCTCGAGCTTGTCGTAATTGTCTTTGATAACAGGCACCCAGACATCCGTCCTTCCGGCTATGAGTCCGCTCATGTTGTCCTTGGACGTGCGCTTTCCGTGCCACAGAAGGAACATGTTGGCGAAGATCGTGAAGCACCAGGAACCGAACCAGCGCTTGAATCCCATCGCGGTCCTGTCGTCCCTTGTACCGATGACCAGGTCCGCACCGTTCTCCAGCTTCTCATACATACCCTTGAGCGTGCTCAGAGGGTGCTGGAAGTCGCAGTCCACGGTCATGAAGTAATCAGTACCGCATTCCGTGATACCCTGGAATACGCTGGCGGCGAGTCCTCTCTCCTCAGGTTTCCTTACGACCATCTTGGTAAGAGGGTCGTTGAGAGCGTCGATGAGCTCCTTGGAACGGTCAGTGGAGTTGTCATCCATGAACATCACGCGAAACTCGGGATACTGTTCCCTGATGGCCTTGGCCATGTTCGGCGCGTTGATCTCTTCGTTGTATGTCGGGATGACAATGGTACAGGTTCCTGCCATGATTACTGCGAAAGATGGACGCATATATAGTTGATGCGCACCACATTTCGGCAGAAACCACCCTATCACTATTATATAGGGCATGATTTCCCGTGTCCATGAACTTCGGGGAAGCACTAAGGAATGCTTTGATTGGAGTAATTACAGGAATCTTCATGATCCTTCCAGGCGCCAGCGGCGCCACTGTGACCGTGCTCTTCGGAGTTTATGAGAGACTCATCCGCGACGTCTCCAAACTTACGAAATATCTCAGGGAGGACCTGTTCTTCCTCCTTACGCTGGGAGCGGGCGGAATCGTGGGAATAGTGGTCTGTTCGAAGGGGATGGATTTCCTCATCGACGAGTACGCCATACCTCTGATGTTCTTCTTCGCAGCCCTGATCCTCATCCAGCTGCCCGACATCTGGAAGGAGTCCGATGACGGACAGAAGCTGACGGGCTACAACATAGCGGCCATCATAGCTGGAGTCGCTGTTATGGCAGTCGTATTGTTCATAGGAATGCAGGACTTCAGCCTCGAAGGGAACACTGGGATCATCGCGATGTTCCTTGCAGGACTGATCTATGCGGTCTGCGCCATCTCCCCCGGGATCAGCGGTTCAACAATACTGCTGGCGCTGGGCCTGTACACCGCCCTGGTGGAAGGCATCGGCAACCTGGATTTCGGTGCGATACTCCCCCTAGCGGTCGGAGCAGTCGTAGGGGTTCTGGCCTTCGCAAAGCTGATGGACCATTTCTTCAGGAACAACAGGAAGTCAACCTATTGCGTGATATTCGGACTCACACTGGGTTCGGTCATCACCGTCGTCATCGAGGCCGTCAGCCAGATGGAGTCCGGACAGGAATACCTGATCCCCTGCATCATAGCCGTTATCGCAGGTCTGGTCCTCGGATATGGGATGCACATGCTGACCCGCTATATCCGCGGAAAGAACGCTGCCGCAGAGGAACAAGCCTTATAACACCGGCGCAGGATGATTTACCATGGCGGACGGAGGTTCACTGACTGAATGGGTGAAGCAGCACCCCGATCTCTCATTCCTTATCCTCTATACGGTACTGTACGTGTTCATCATAGGCCTTTCGGATGTGATGAACGGCGTCGTGGGGAATAACTACGCCTGGTATGACATGTACTTCTACTGGGAACATGCCTACGACATAATGCACGGAGCAATCCCGTATGTGGATTTCGATACCGCATACCCTCCGTTCTCGTTCGTCATCTATCTGATCCCGTACTTCTTCACACCGGATGAGGTTATGTTCCATTACGGGTTCGCCATCTTCACATATCTCTTCACACTGCTGGCCATCTTCGGGCTGTTCAAGTTCTGCGACAGGGTCGGCCTGGGTCACAAGTATGTGTACGTGACCTTCATCCTCCTGATATTGGGAGTAAACAACTTCTTCATAGCAAGGAACGACACCATAACGACGGTGTTCGTTGTCCTGTGCCTGCTGTTCTATTCAGACAGGAAATACCTGCCCGCATTCATACTGCTAGCGCTGGGCATAATGACGAAGATCTACCCCATCTTCCTGCTGCCCGTATTGCTCATACCCTTCCTGGCCAGGAAGGACTTCAGGAACTTCTTCGTCTGCGGGACGGTGACCGTCGCGGTCTGCTTCATCATAGAGCTGCCGTTCCTGATAAACGACCCCTCCACTGCATTCAGCTATCTCACTCAGCATTCAGGAAGGGGGATGGAGATCGAATCGATAATCGCGATTCCATTCATGATCATCGGACTCATCGATCCCAGCCTGGTCTACGTGGGAATGGACGAGTCATGGGACCTGTTCGGGCCTTTGGCCGAAGGTGCGGCACCATTCATCATGCCGCTGATGTTCCTGATCATACTGGCGTTCATGGGATACTTCCTCTACAGGATGTACAAAGTTCAGCCGGATGACGACAAGGTTCTCCCGATAACCTTGATGGCGTGTGCGATCGTATTGATGCTGTTCATGACCTTCAACAAAGTCTATTGCGCCCAGTACATCATGTGGGTGATAATGCTGTACCCTCTGCTCATCTGGTCGTTCAAAAAGTTCGATATAGACTGCTCCAAGCTGCTGAAGCTGATGGTATTCTTAGCGCTGGCGACCATGCTGACCGTATTGTGCATGAAGGATTCCACGGACAAGATCTCAGGATTCTACATTCTGGCGGATACGCTGAAGGCTGTCGCCACGATAATGCTGGGATGGCATCTGCTTAAAGCATTCAAGACCTCGTTGGACTCATGTGAACGCTGAAGTATAAATCATCATTAAGAAGTGGTTCTCTTGGAGCCATTTATCGATGGCTGATAAAAAAGCATGATATATCTGTTCAAAGATAGATGAGACGAATGACCGACAACCACAGGATCCTGTTGGACGCCTATAAGGACATAGCGGCCATACTGGATAGGCACCAGATCACCTACTACGCCGCATTCGGTACTGCGATAGGCGCAGTAAGGCACAGCGGGATCATCCCCTGGGACGACGATCTGGACATCGCTATCCTCTGCAAGGATCTCGATGAGGTCAACAGGGTCATGTGCGAGGAACTCGACTAGGAGAAGTACTATTATCACAACTCGAGCGCAGACAGCCACCCCCACGTTGTCATCAGATGCGACGACTTCGAGCAGGCCCTCAAGGACAAGAAGGCGGATTTCATCGACCTATTCATCCTCATGGACTATCCCGATTCGCTGCTCAGAAGAGTGTTGATGTATCCCTTCGTGGGTTTCGACCTTCTCCCCCACCTTGTCATCGACAGGACCAACTCCAACATCGTCAAAGGGATCTTCTACGGCATCATGCACTTCTCCAGGAAGATGGTCAGACTGTTCTCCACCGAGAAGGCCAAGAGATACAACATCAGGAGTGTCGAGGTCAGCAAATGGGCATGGAACAAGGAATGGTTCGGAACGCCCATCATCCACGACTTCGAGGATACTGTGATCCCAATACCGTGCGATTACGATTCCATCCTCACCGCGATGTACGGCGATTACATGACGCCTCCGCCGGAGAGCGAGAAGACCGGTGCAGGAAGCTATCCGTACAGCCTCTACAACGATTATCTCGAGGACACCGGCAGGAGAAAGAAGCACAGCAGGTTATCCCAATCTGTGATGCCCCGCTGATCAGTCCGAATCGTCCCTCAGTTTTGTCCAAATCGAGAGCAGGTACTTCACCTTCAGCTCGCGCATGAGGATCATCAATCCCAAGAAGACTACTTCAGCGCTTATTCCGCTGACCGCCAGCATGAGAAGTCCGTCGATGTTGAAGTACTGGTCCTCGAAGTACAGCAGAGCGAGGGTGAGGGCGAACGCGATGGCGACCTTCCACAATCTGGGATACAGTCTGAATCCTGTGTAGGACCTCACCATCTTCACGAGGACGAAGAGGAAAAGGGTGTATGCGATGACGACGGATGCGGCCGCACCGATACCGCCGTACGCGAAATCGAATGGAATTATGCCCGTGTTGGGGATCAGAAGGACGAATCCTATAATGGCTGCGATACAGAGCACAAACGATGCCCTGAGGTATGCCTTCCCTCTGTTGACCGCATACAAGATCTGCGTCATCAGACCTGCGAACACGAACGGGATGATGTGAACGGAAAGAATCGCTATCATGCTTCCGGAAGGGGTCATGGCGGAACCGAAAAGGACCGCTGCGATCTGAGGTCCCAGGATCATGAAGAATGCCACCAATGGCAAAAGTATAGTGCACAGCAGCCTCTCAAGACCCCACAGGGTCTTCTCCGTATGTGCGGAGTCCTCCACATTCTTGGACAGATGAGGAAGGAGCACCGTGTTCATCGACACTCCGATGGCCGTGAAAGTAGCGATGGTACCCACGGCCGTGCTGTAGTAAGTGACCTCTATGCTCTCGTAGAACAATCCTACTATGACCTTGTCCAGGTTCGATACGGCAGAGGTCAGGATCAGTGCGGCGGCCAGAGGGGCAGCGAACACCATGTACTCCCTGAGGTACTTGGGCCTTATCGGCCTCATTCCCTCCCTCCAGATGAGGATGATGCTGACGATCACCGATATGGAGGTGGCGATGACGTAGGCTGTGCTCAGCGTGATCGGGTCCACGTATGTCACCGCGAGGGCGATGAGGATCGTGTTCCTGATGCTGCACTCGATGATGGTCAGGATGGAGCTCTTACCGCTCTTCATCATTCCGTCCAGGGTGTAATAGATAGCGAACTGGACGTTCGAGATGACCTGATAGACGATGAAGACCATACAGACGCCTACCGCCTCGTCGTTGATGGAGTCCGTGGCCCTCATTATGAAAACGGTAGCCAGGGTTATGATGACCATGAGGGCGGTCAGGATGAGCTTGATGACCATGAAGGTGCTGAAGCAGGCCTGCTTGTCGTAGCCCTCCTTGGCGATGAACTTCAGGTTAGCAGAATTGAATCCGAGGTCGGCGATGGTGTTGACCAGACTGATCAGGGCCAGTCCCCACATCATCACCCCGTACTCGTTAGCGACGTACCTGGTCATGACCAGCATGGAGACGAATGCCATTATCGCCGCCAGCAACTGGGAAGTGACCTTGAATGTGAAATTACGGGCTAACAAGTGACCGAACCTATTCGGCCGTATAACTTATTATAAATAAAGGTGAACGGCCAAAACCGTCATTGCTCAGAAAGTATGGAATCGACTGCGTCCGAGAAGGATGTGTCCTCCCCGACCATAATTGAGCGTTTGCACCCGAGCCTGCTGCCGAACTCGATGTCCTTATCCTTATCGCCTATCATGTACGATTGGGAAACGTCGATATCGTACTTCTCGACGGCCTGCAGGCCCATGCCGATCTCCGATTTCCTGCACGAGCAGTGGTCGTCCGGCGTATGGGGGCAGAAGAAGATGTCATCCACATGGCCTCCGCCCTCTTTGATCTGGGAGAGCATCTTGCCGTGGACATTGTTGAGAGTGTCAACATCGAAATAACCGCGTCCGATGCCGGATTGGTTGGTAATGACGATCGCCAGGAAACCGGCCTTGTTGAGCCTTGCTATCGCACCGGGGACGTCCGGGTAGACGCTGAACGCATCTGGATCGCTGCAATACGGGATACCTTAGCCAGGGTGTCGTCCCTGTCCATGAAGACGGCTTTACTGGCCATATAGGATCTGTTCGATCAGGTAGCACATGATGTGGCAGGCGCAGAGGTATCCTTCCTGGATGCGGGGAGTCTCCTTCGAAGGGATGGTGACGGCGACATCCGCCATGCCCCTCATCTTCCCGCCCTCTCCGGTGAAGGTGAGCAGCTTCGCCCCCCTCTCC
This sequence comes from Thermoplasmata archaeon, assembly GCA_015063285.1. NCBI lineage: Archaea > Methanobacteriati > Thermoplasmatota > Thermoplasmata > Thermoplasmata archaeon. The sequence goes on along the minus strand of SUST01000021.1, from coordinate 13,470 downwards.
TTCGCCGCCTCCATGGCGAGGACCACGTTCTTGGAGTTGCCTGACGTGGATAATCCCACGACCACATCCCCCTTCCTGCAGTTGGCCTCAATCTGCCTCTTGAATACGATGTCGTAGCTGTAGTCGTTGCCGATGGCGGTGACAGGAGCTATGTTGGACAGGCATATGCTGGGAAGGGCCGGCCTCTCCATTAGATAGCGCCCAGATAGCTCCGCGGCGATATGCTGGGCATCTGCAGAGGAACCACCGTTGCCCATGAAGATGATCTGCCCGCCGTTGCGGATAGAATCCACGCACAGGTTGGCCGCTGCCAGTATCTGGTCGGGATCTATGTTGGAGATGGTCTCCGAACTTCTCTTCAGCTGTGAACTAACTTCATCTCTCATTGTCATACCTCCATGAGGTCACGCCCTTCGGCTCAAACATGAAATCGGTGATCTTGACACCGTATCTCCGCAGTTCCTCCGCGACCACGTACTTCTTGTCGTACTCGCAGATGAAATGCATGAAACCTCCTCCTCCGGCTCCGGAGATCTTCCCTCCGATGGCCCCGGCAGACTTGGCCGCGTTGTAGATCGCGTCGATCTGCTGGTTGGTGATCTTGCTGGAGAACTTCTTCTTCAGCTGCCACGAGTCGTCGAGAATCCTTCCCGCATCGTGGATGTCGCCCAGTTCGAGGGCGTGGGCCATCTGATGCGCCAGCTCCTTGGACTCGTCCAATGCGGCCTCGTTCTGACCGGCCTTGTACGACTCCATCTGGCTCTCGATGATCTTCGCTGATTCGCGGGGATTGCCGGTGTAGCACAGGACGGAGCAGTACTGGAGCTCGTTGATGGTGTCCACGGGGACGTTGATGTGATTCACGTCGACGTGGTCCTTGGTGAACCTCATCAGATTGAAACCTCCGAACACTGCTGCATACTGATCCTGCTTACCTCCCTTCAGGCCTATGACCTCCCTCTCCAAATGATAGGCGAGATGGGCCATGTCGTTGGCTGTCATCTTCTCTCCCAGCCATTCGCATGTGGCGGCGATGATTGAGACGATAACTGTTGATGATCCTCCCAATCCGGATCCCGGAGGTGCCTCCGATTGAAGGAACAGGTTGAAACCGTCAGTTATGCCGAAATGGTTGGCGACGGCCTTGATCAAATCCATATTGCCATCCAGCGGGAGAGGACCCTTATCCAGAGGTGCCTCGTACTTCCCGTAATCGATGGAATGGACCGACATGGAGTGGTCGTTGGTCGGAGTTATGGTGCAGTAAGCGTAGCGGTTGATCGTTGTGTTGAAAACCGCACCGCCCTTCTGCGAAGCGTATGGATCGACGTCCGTTCCTCCTCCGACGAGCCCCAATCTCAACGGTGCCCTTGCCCTGTAGTGTATTGCTCCCATCCTGATACCTTCAGTCTGCATCCCCATCCGCGAAAAACGGTGCAGATGCTCTAATACGAACTCGTAACGAACTATAACATAAAAAGGGTAGGGCAGTTAAAACCAGTAAATTGTGACTGACGGTCAGACATTTCTGCCGCCGTCGAGGACGGTGCCGGCCTCCAGAACTGTGTTGTCCGCGATGACTGCGTTGGAAATCCTGCAGCCCTCCTTCACGGTGCATCCCTCACCGATTATGGAGTTCTCGATGTGGGCGCCCCTGACGGTGCTGCCTTTCATCACCAACACTCTGTCCAGATGGGAGTCCACCACTGTGCTCTCCATGAGGATCACGGAGGTCTTGACCTCAGAATTGGCAACCTTCGATCCCTTTCCCATGTAGAAGTCGCCGCGGATGCACGCATCCTCCGCTGGGAAGGACTTTCCGCCGTATTCGCGCTCGGTGACCACCAGATTCGCACCGATGAGGTCATGGGGACGCCCTACATCCATCCAAAGACCGTTAAGCATGTATCCCTGTATATGCCCCCCGTTGTTTGTAATGAGAGGAACAAGATCCTTGGAGAAGTCGAAGAATTGTCCCTCTGGCACATACTTCAGAACGTCACGGTTTATGACATAAACTCCGGCGTTTATGAGGTTGGAGAAAACCTCCTCCGGTTTGGGCTTCTCCTTGAATTCCGTTATGCGTCCGGTATCGTCGATACGTGCTATACCGAACTCCGTCGGGTTCTCCACAGGTGTTAAAGCGATGGTGATATCCGCTCCCGTCCTGAGATGCGTCTCGATCTCCTTGTCCACATCGATATCGGCGAACACATCCCCGTTGGAAGCCACGAAGACCTCGTCCAGGCGGTCCTCGACCAGCTTCATCGCCCCTCCGGTGCCCATGGGTTCGTCCTCGTAGGAATAGATTATCTTGATCCCCAGATCGGAACCGTCCCCGAGGACTTCCATGTGACCGGGTTTGTATCCGCAGGCCAGGATGACCTCCTCTATGCCTGCGCGAGCCAATGACCTCAGAAGATACCATATGCACGGCTTGTCAGCGACAGACAGAATCGGTTTCGGATGGTTCTCCGTAAGGGGGAGGAGCCTAGTCCCCTTCCCTCCGACCATGACGACTGCCTGTCTGACCTTCATGTCAAATCCCTTCAGCGTATGAAGTTGGTCCTCTGCACGGGTTCGCGCTGAGGATGCTCGATACCGGCCTTCTTTCCAGCCTCGATGCACTTGAGGATCCATGCGATATTCCTTCCCAGAGTCCTCATTGTCTGAAGACCCTCCAGATCCTGCTCGCATTCCTCCATCCTGTTTCCGTGCGTCATGTTCCAATATTGGGAACCGGGGACAATCATGCAGTTCATCAGATAGTATTGGTTGAGCCTCTCGAAGGAAGCCGTGTTCCCTCCCCTGCGGGCATTCACCACTGATGCGGCGACCTTTCCGTCGATCTTTCCCGAATTGGAATAGAAGAAACGGTCCATCCAGGCAGTGATCTGACCTGCAGGGCCGGAATAGTAGACCGGGGCTCCGAAGACGAAACCGTCGAACTCGTCGATCCTCTCTGAAATGGCATTGACATCGTCGCCGATCACGCAGCGCTTGTTCTTGCCGCAGTATCCGCATGCTTTGCATCCGGGTGTGTCGCCCTTTCCTATCCAGTGGATCTCTGCGGAGATGCCGTTCTCCTCCAGAGTGTCGGCCACCTCCTTCAGCGACGTGTATGTGCAGCCCTTCTCGTGGGGGCTTCCGTTAACAAGCAGTACCTTCATCATTCTTACCTGACCTGGGAGTGAACTGAGATGATAAAGAGATTATTGTAGTCGAATGGTAGATTTCTACCCGAAATAATACTAAATAGACAGTAGATGATGTATAAAACATGCCTAAAACTGAGTCTAAGAATATATCCGTGGAGGAATTGATAGACATAGTTAGGCCTATAGCCGAACAGAATGGAGTCTCTCGTGTCAGACTCTTCGGCTCTCGTGCGCGCGGGGACTTTAATGCAGATAGTGACTTCGATTTTCTAATTGATGTAAAACCTGGCTTTGGATTGATCGATTTGGGATGTTTTACGGAAGATTTAGAAGAAGCATTAGGCAGACCGGTTAGTATCGTTGACGAAGTCAGTGCATCGCCAACATTCCTGAAATCTATTAACAAAGATTTGAGGGAAATCTATGGTTGACGATAGAACTCGTATAGAGACAAATGCGAGTTTTGCCCTCAATTACATTTCTATTCTTCATCAATACATAGCCCAGTGTGACAATAATTACGAAGAATTTGTGGAAAATAAAATGGCTCAAGATGCGTGTATCACACAGATAAACAACACTACACAATGCACTAACAGGATAAGGGATAATCAACCTGAATTATACAAAAAATACTTCGCGAGCAGACATCAAAAAGGTTTAACAGGTATGCGTAAAAGAATGGTTCATGATTATGAAAGCGTCCGTCCAGAATTCATATGGGATTTTATTTTGAAAGACGTTCCTCAATTAGAGGCTATATTCCAAAAAATACTGTCAGATCATAGTTCTAAATGAGTGAACTTAGTCAATCGAGTTGATTACAATCGCTGTAGCTATGCACAGGATCAAATCAACTGCGACAATGATACAAAGTTTGGTATACTTGGACATTCCAGGAATATCGTCATCATTGGATGCCCTTTCATCAATATTGCCCAGCAAAGCCGCGCTGGAAGGGTTCACAGAATCCTGAATATCGGAATAGGGATAATGCCTGCGCTGGGGCCTGGACTTCTCATCAGTGCCGGCGAGGGCGATACATGGTGTTACGTTTTCAAAGTTCGTAATACTAACATATGTCCAGACTATATAAATTAATACTAATTATGAAAAAGTGTTACTAAAGGGCAACCTTTTTGTCGGGTACCTACATCACACATGCATGACCACAGTTATCATGCACACCTCAATGGGTGACATCAAGATCCAAATGCACGACGACATGCCTATCACCACAGGCAACTTCGTCAAGCTCGCCAGGGAGAAGTTCTACGACGGCACAATCTTCCACAGGGTCATCGACGGCTTCATGATCCAGGGAGGAGACCCCCAGGGAACCGGAATGGGCGGACCCGGATACACAATCGACGACGAGTTCGGAACAGGACACTCCAACAAGAGGGGAACCATCGCCATGGCGAACACCGGAAGGCCCCACAGCGGAGGCAGCCAGTTCTTCATCAACGTCGTCGACAACACCTACCTCGACAAGGAGGATCCCAGGACACCTTACGCACACCCCGTGTTCGGAACAGTCCTCGAGGGAATGGACGTCGCAGACAAGATCAGCAAGGTCGAGACCGACAGAAACGACAGACCTATCGATGACGTCAAGCTCATCTCCGTCGAAGTGACCGAGTGATACCATGACGGATGTCCCGGAGATCCTCGCCAAGATGCTCGATGACCGCTCGATTGAGGCAGCGGTGCTGTGCATAGAGGGCTGCGGGACGTCCATCATCAACGACCCTTCGGTCATGAGGAGGGTCGGGAAACTCATTTCAGGATCCGAGAAAACGGAACCCGACCAGGAGACTATTTCTATAGTAGGCGACGACAACATCCTGGACCCCGAGAGCTGCAAGGTAGACAATGTGGAGGGATTATGCGTCGTATACGACAACGGCATACATTCCGCCGCAGCATCCACAGGCTCCCTGAAGGAGGCCCAGATGATGAGGGACATGTTCGGCAGCGATCTACTCATAATTGGCGTCTTCAAAGAATTCTCAGAGAAAGACCGTTCCGATGCGAAAGGCCTTCTGGACATCGTCATTAGTGATTCAGGAACAGAGGCACTCTCGCACCTCGGCGAACTCACTCTAAGCAAATTCTAAATACCCGGTCCACCCCCTATTTTCTCATAAGAAGGCGTGGCCACAGCAATGATGATTGTGCATCCGTCTCGGTGGTTGACATGAAAAACGAAGATGAGGTGAAGGAATACCGTTTCTGGACATACGAATTCTCCCTGAAGGAGAATGTCGAACTTCCCGTATATTACGCGGACCACTTCTTCAAGAAACCTTCGACCGAGATGAACAACGACCTCATGGCATTCGCACTGGGATTGGAGCTTTCCTCGGGATTGGAAGCGGAAGACAGGTCGTCGTCCGTGTTGAAGCTTCTCAGGGAGATCGGATGCGACAACGCCAGGGTAAACGATGCCTTCAACCAGGAAACGACCATCTATTCCACCGATGTGGCGATAGGTTCCAAACAGTGGAAGAGCTACACCATAATCTTCGTCGTCCTGAACGGGGCTCATTACAATAACGAAGCAGCCGCCAACGTCATGCTCGGGGCTAGCGGGAACCACGCTGGTTTCATGATCGCATGCAACGCGGGACTGGATGAGCTCAGGAGCTTCATCAAGGACGAGAACATCACAGGCAAGACGAAGATCCTGATCACAGGCTACAGCAGGACCGCCGCAGGGGCCAACCTGTTAGCGGCATACATATCTGATGCGATAGCAGCGAGGAGAGTCAAGCAGAGGATCGGCGATATCAAGCTGACAAAGAAGGACTGCTACGGATTCTCGTTCGAAACGCCCCTGTGCGGACATTATGAGCTCGGAAAGAAGATGGTGCCTCCCACTGACAGCCGTTACGACAACATTTGGTATGTGACCAATCCTGACGATCCGGTCACCTACGTCCCGACGAAGAACTACAACTTCGTCAGATACGGGCATCATTACCTCATCGACTCCCACAACGAAGAGAAGAAGGCCAGGATGCTGGCGAATGCGAGGTACTACTTCGGCGAGAAGACCGCCAAAAAGGTGGACATGAGCAAATTCAAGAAGGTCCCCCTGACCGGGGTCCAGTACCCGTCAGATATATTCGACGGCTACCTGGCCAGATTCTTCTCCACCTTGGGAACCAGGAACCACTACCACGAGTACATCGAGTCGGACTTCGTCAGATTCGTCTATGTGATGTTCGACAGTCCTGATCTGGCATTGACGATACTCATGAACGCAGGGGACCCCATATCCCTTCTGAAGGCGCTTCACAGTTACTCGGATGACAAGGAGAAGTTCGATGAACACTTCAGACCGCTCATCGAATCGTCGACGGAGTCGCACGGGTACGGGAAGGATTCCGAGAGCATCCTGAACGCATTCTACCAGATAGCCCATCTGGTGAGAGGATACTTCAAGGACGGCATAGCTTCGATCGTGACCGACAAGTACATAGTGTCCGCGACCGTCAACATGAGGATCCTCATCATGTCGCATCTGCCCTCGATGACTTATTGCTACATCATACAGGAGTGCCCATACTACCAGATTCCCGCTGAATTCCTGGAACCGGTGAAGGAAGAAGCTCCCGACGATTCAGCGAAGCTCATAGATTCTGCGAAACTGATAGAATCTGTGAAGTCCATAGATTCCGCAAAGATCATAGAATCGGTGAAGTCCATCGATACAGCGAAGGCCGTCGAATCCGTGAAATCCGTAGTGACGGATATCAAGGACAACGTGACCAAACGCCTGTCGAAGGATGATTAACCGCCCTTACGCTTATGAAAAGTATCCTTTAATAAAGAATAAATACCGACATGCGTCGTCTTAACGGTATGAATACGAAGCTGATCCTATTGGCCGTAGCGGCAGTCGCGATTGTAGGCGCTATGGTTTTTGCCTTCATGTCCGGAGAGAACAATGGAGAGACGACGATCGATACGGTGATCGACGAGGACGGAAGGATAGATGAGTTCAGCTTCATCCAAGACAACGGTAAGATAGAGCCCATCACACAGGGGATGAAGATCTCCACCGACGTCGATATCTGCTATTCTGGCAGCGTGACTGAATGGCTGGACGATGTGGAGATAACCAACGATCCGAACCTTGTCATTTTCAAGGCCAATGTGAACGGTCAGCGCATAGATTACGTGTTCAAACTCGACAACATCAAAACATCCAGCATGAAAGGGTACCTGAAGGATGGAGTCCCCATGCTGGAGGTCACGGCTAAGGACGGCTTCTCCATAAACCTGATGTACTTCGACCACAAAGGAATGGAGGACATCCAGAAATACGATTTCCAGACCTACGAGTTCATCGTCGGCGAGAACGTGACCCTTCCCGCCTATTACGGAGACAAGCTCTTCGCCACCCCTGCCACCCAGAAGAACATGGACCTCATGGCATTCGCCCTCGGACTGGAGCTGTCAACCGGAGTCTCCGGCAGCGACAGGTCCTCCTCGGTGATCAAGCTGCTCCAGGACATCGGATGCCCCGATGCCAAGCCCAATGACGTCTATTCAAGGGCACCGTCCGCCGAATCCACGGATGTAGCGATCGGTTCCAAGCAGTGGAACGGTTACAACCTGATATTCGTGGCCCTGAACGGTACAAAATACACTTCGGAATTCGCCGCCAATGTGATGCTAGGCGAGAGCGGGAACCACCACGGATTCACCCTTGCATGCAATGAGGCGCTGAAGGCCCTCAGGGACTTCATCTCGGATAACAACATCACCGGAAAGACGAAGATCCTGATAACGGGATACAGCAGGACCGCCGCCGGGGCCAATCTTGCTGCGGCATACATGTCCGACGCGATAGCAGAAGGGAAGGTGAAGGAGAGGATCGGTAACATAGAGCTCACCAAGGAGGATGTCTACGGATTCTCGTTCGAGACTCCCCTGTGCGGCTACTACGAAGCAGGGAAAGGACTTGTGCCGCCCACCGACAGCCGTTACAGCAACATCTGGTATGTCATAAACCCCGACGACCCCGTCACCTACGTCCCAACCAAGAACTACGGATTCGTAAGATATGGGAACGAGTTCACCATCCAGTCCCACGATTCAGGTAAACAGTCCACCATGCTGGACCTCGCCGAGAAGTACTACGGAAGCTCGAAGAAATACGGCAACCTGACCCCGAGACAATGGCTTGACCTGTCAGGTTTCAACATCATCGCCGATGTGAACTATCCTTCGGACATCTACGACGGATTCCTGGACAAGTTCTTCTCGAGCCTCGGCACCAGGGAATACTACTACAAGAACGTGGAGAAGGACTTCTCCAGATTCGTATTCATCATGTTCGACAAGATGGACCTGCCCAAGACCATCGTGGATGAGTCGGGCGGAGCGATGAAGTTCATCTCCGACCTGTATCTGAACTCCGGCAGCAAGGAGATGTTCGAAGAGCATTTCAGACCGATCATCAGCAAAGCCGCTTATGCCAACGGATGCCCCGATTACACCGACAGCATCCTGAATGCCATGTATCAGGTATCCGAGCTGGTCAAGCGCTATTTCAGCGATGGATTCGCCATACTCACGGACAAGTACGTCCTTTCGATGGTCGCCAACTACAACTACGTCCTGATTTCGCATCTGCCTTCGATGACCTACTGCTACATAGTTCAGGAGAGCCCTCTTTACGTTTGAAAAACGGTTTTAATCAATCATACCGATTAGAGGCTGATCCCATGAAGACGGGCCACATCCTGATCACGGTCATTGCTGCGATTGCAGTCGTATCGCTAGCATCGCTGATATTCTTCAGCGCCAGTGGCCCCGTCGCGGTCGAAAGCGTGACGGATAACGACGGCCAGTTGGATCAGTTCTCATTCCTGGATTCGAACGATAAGGAGACGCCCATAGTCAAGGATGCGAAGGTCAAGGGCACCGCCCGCATCGCATACACCGGCGATCTGACAGGTTGGTCGGATAAGGTCAAGGTGCAGAAAGCATCGGGTGTGGTCATTTTCGGCATAACCATCAATGAGATTCCGTACGAGTATATCTTCAGATTCGGAAGCATCGACCACGACAGCCTCAACGGATACCTCATGGACGGCATCCCGATGATCGAGGTGGATGCGAACAAGGGCTTCTCCATAGAACTGCTCCGCTACGACCACAGGCAATACACCGACGTCCAGAAGTATGAATTCAGGACGTTCGAGAGGCAGATGGGCGATAACCATCAGCTCCCCACATACTACGGCGACAGCTTCTTTGACAAGCCCTCGACGGAAAGGAACATGGATCTGCTTGCCTTCGCGCTGTGCCTGGAGATGTCCTCGGGCTTCAGCTCTGATGAAAGATATGAGTCGGTGATCAAACTGCTCAGGGACATAGGCTGCGCCAACGCCATCCCCAACGAGACGTATCACGAGAAAGCCACCATGACATCCACCGATGTCGCCATCGGCTCCAAGCAGTACGGGGACTACACCGTGATCTTCCTCGTGATGAACGGAGCGAAATACTCCGCCGAATTCGCCACGAATGTGATGCTGGGCGAGAGCGGGGACCATGTAGGATTCTGCATGGTGCGCGACGAGGGATTGAAAGTCCTAAAGGAATTCATCAAGGACAACGGCATCACCGGGAAGACCAAGATAATGGTCACCGGATACAGCAGGACCGGTGCAGGCTCCAACCTTGTGGGAGCATACATCTCCGATGCGATCGCCGAAGGCAGGATCGATGAAGAATTCGGGAACATCACCCTCGAGCAGAAAGACTTCTACTGCTTCTCATTCGAGACGCCCCTGTGCGGATACTATGAGGAAGGAAAGAACTATATTTCCCCTACGGACCCCCGTTACGACAACATATGGTATGTGGTGAACGATGATGATCTGGTCACATACGTTCCTCCGAAGGCTTACGGTTTTGTGAGATACGGACATCAGATCACCAACTATGCCCACGACCCTGTGAAGAGCACGGGCATGCTGGATACCGTGGCCAGATACTACACCAAGGAAGTTGCCGAAAAGATAGACATGTCGGCGTTCAACAGCATAGGCGGATTCACATACATGTCCGATTTCGTCGACGGGTTCAGCGAGAAGTTCTTCTCCAGCCTCGGTACCAGGGAGTACTACTACGAGAATGTGGAATACGACTTCGCCAGATTCATCTATGCTGCGTGGACCAACGGCGATCTTCTCAATGACATAATCGAGGAATACGGAGGGCCAATAGTCTTCGTCTCCGACCTGTACCTGTACACGGACGAAGAATCGGTATTCATCAACCACTTCAGACCTGCCATCGCGGCGGCGACCGAGAAGTACGACTGCGAGGAATTCACGGATAACATCCTGAACTCTTTCTATCAGATCTCAGAGCTCGTCAAGCGCTATTCCGATGACGACATGTACTCCATGCTGACGGACGAGTATCTCCTGTCAATGATCGCGAATTCACATCTCCTGCTGATGTCGCACATGCTTGTGATGAACTACGGATACGTGGTCCAGGAGAGCGACCTGTACAAGTGATCATTCGTCGCCCTGATAGGAATCGATGACAAGGTGCGTCCCGGAACGTAGCATGATGATGGGCACGCCTTCCTTCCTGAGCCTTCTCCTCAGCTCCTTGTCGTTCGTTAAAACGTAACCGCCGGTCTTGGCGGCCATCTCCACGACGGCGTTGTCGCCGGTGTATTCGGTAGGGATGATCTCGTATTTGCGCGCCAATGCAATGGCGGCTTTCGCATATCTGTGATCCATATGCTTCAATTCCCCGACCAGAGGTCCGGGGACGACGATCCTGACCTCGCCGAGGAGATCCCTCAGGGCGAGGTCGAGGTTCATCTTGATCTCAAAAGGCATGAGTAAGGCGTTTGTGTCGAGTACGACGGTCTGCATGATCTCACTGATCGACGATACCGTAACCAATCAATCTCCACTTGTTGGAGATCCTTCTCGAGATGGCCACCCTCTGTCCGGGCAGTATACACACCGGGATCTTCAGGACGACCTCTGCGGAGTTGTTCCTGGCACTCTTGACGACACCGACGGTTGTGGCGGTACCGACGCTGAGCATCAGGGGCTCGTTGCTCTTGATGTCCTCGACGGACAGCTCGGCGGACGAACCTACGACACGGTCGAGCAGAGTGGTCTTCATCTTGAAGTCGTGGACCACAGCTGGAAGCTCACCGGGGATACCGATGACCCTTCCGGTAAGTCCGTCGGACTTGGTGATGGAAGCGTCCAATCCGGTTCCGATGGCGATGAGTCCTCCGGGGACGACCGATTTGACGGAACGTCCTCCGGCCTCGAGGGATGTGACCTTCGCGGTGATCCTCTCGTACACCGGCTTTCCTGCGACCTCTGTCTTCCTTCCGGGCGATATCTCGATCTCGTCACCGACCTTCAGGGTTCCCTGGATGAGTGTTCCTCCCAGGACTCCACCCTTGAGGTCCTCCGGCTTGGTACCGGGGGAGTTGATGTCGAACGAACGTGCGACATGCATAAGCGGGGATGCCTTGGCATCCCTCTTGATCTTGGCGACGATATTCTCCTCGATGGCCTCGATCAGCATATCGATGTTCACACCGCGGTTTGCGGAAATTGGGATGATCGGAGCGTTCTCGGCGATCGTTCCCTTAACGAACTCCTTGATCTGCTTGTAGTTCTCGATGGCCTGTTCCCTGGTGACGATGTCGATCTTGTTCTGGACGATAATGATCTTGTCGATACCGATGATCGACAGGGCCATCAGATGCTCCTTGGTCTGGGGCTGGGGGCACTTCTCGTTGGCTGCAACGAGCAGAAGCGCTCCGTCCATGAGGGCGGCTCCTGACAGCATTGTCGCCATCAGGGTCTCGTGCCCGGGAGCGTCCACGAAGGACACCGCTCTGAGATACTCTGCATCCGCGCCGCAGTTCTTGCACTTCTTGGTGGTACCGTACGCTGCGGCGCCCTGGCACTCAGGACACTTGTAGAATGCTACGTCTGCGTACCCGAGACGGATGGAGATTCCTCTCTTCAACTCTTCAGAATGACGGTCGGTCCATTCTCCGGAGAGGGCCTTGGTAAGGGTTGTCTTACCGTGGTCGACGTGACCGATCATCCCGATGTTGATCTCGGGCTGCTTTGGGACTTTCATCAGTTCTCCGCGGGTGCCTCGGGGTTGAGGCACTCCTCGATGGACTTGGGTCCGTACTCTTCGATGACGGCGTTGATCTGGACGATCTCTGCGGAGATTGTGTTTCCGCGGATTGCGGTCCTCTTCCTCTCTCCGCCATACCTCTCATGGAATCCCTTTCCGTCGGAGAGCAGGAGCTTTATCCTCTTGTTTCCGGGGAGGTCCTTCCTCATGGGGGTACCATTGGAGTCGGATCCGCCGGTAATCTTGATCTTGTACTCGGGGAGACCAAAGAAGACTCCGTCGACTGTCTCTCCGATGGCGATTCCGATCAGAGAGTTCGCGTGGTGACCGGAGACGGCCACATTATATGACTTCCCGGTTTTCTTGTCATTAACAACAGCTTTGAATTCTGCCATTTGAACACCTGTATTAGGCGTGTAATAAAGGATTCTTTATAAAGCTTATTGAAGAATCGAAATCATTAGAGCTACTGGGGCATGCCCAACAGTTACAAAGTTCCTTTGATTTCAGATTCTACCCTGACTCTAACTTCTTCACGATATTCCTCTGGGAACTCCAATTTACCATATGCAGAATCAAACGTCATGTTATCCTCTTCCATCATTACTATGGTAGCTCTGGACGCCATAGAAACTATCTTTTCTTTCGTTTCTTCCTGCAGAAGACGGTTCGCATACCTAACCATGTCCTCATCCAAATTTACCATGAGCTCCTCCACGTATTCAAATACTGATTTGTCTAATGAGATTTTATAATCTTGTTCGATCAGTCTAGTCCTCTCATCTTTATTCACATCTTTCGAAAACACTGTATTAAGAAGTCCGATTGGAGTTGACTTCTTATCACCCAATTTTCCTAGATAAACCATTATAATCTCAGCATAATCGCAACTTGGCACATCGACCTACGCTTCAAACCCCTCATTATAGCTCCCTTCCATTTTGTATCTGATAACAGAGTTGCTAAGCTCTTTTGGCGGATTCATAACAAACCAAATTGAATACACCTTACTTAGTCTAGAACCTGACTTTGACACATCGCAACGATCCAGCTAACCGATCGGCGAAGGTCTCTGTACGTGCCTCTCCGCCTATCATGGCGGTCGGCGATTCGTCCTTTGCAGGAACGGGGTGGCCGGTCCACCCCC